>JBGTJW010000521.1:0-8867 GCA_041744955.1 Stenomitos sp.
TGCCGTTCTGCTGGTGGATGCTGGAACGAAAGCGGTGCGATCGCCCAAGCCAGCCGAAATTCTCACTAAGGCTGTGGTGGTAACAGGCGATCGACAACAGCGACCAAACGATTAATGGCTTCCGCTTGGCTACGGTTGCTGGCTTCCATTGCATCAGCGATGCGATCAATGCTCTGGCGCTGCTCTACAGAGTTTTTTATTAATTGGTCTAAGCGATCGCCCTGTTGCTCCAGACGCTCGCCCAGTTGCTCAAAGCGATCACCTAGCTTGTCAATGCGTTCGCCCTGCTTGTCGATCGCAACGGCTTGCTTGTCGATCGCCGCAGATTGCTTGTCGATTGCCTCAAGCTGCTTTTGGGCTGTTTCTGTCTGTGCTTGCACTAAGATCCTGAGTTCTGTTAAGCCTTCGGTGAAGTGCCCAACCTGGTCAATCAGAATATCGAGTTTGTCCGGTGAGTGGGATGGTTCGTTGCTGGTCATGGCACTTACTTAGGGGAGTGCAGGAGTAATCTGCGCGATCGATTCTCAAGAGTGTACCCTATTCATGCGTGAATCTCAGGCAGAGAGGTAGGTGTAACGGCTCAAGCTACGCTCATAGTTTTGCAGCAGCAGTTGAGACTCTTGCAGCGTGATGCGTTTTTCTTGCAGCGCCACTTCAGTTTGCTGACGAATGCTTTCGATCAAGTCTTCAGAATCGTACTGGACGTAGCCCAGCACTTCCGTCATCGTGTCGCCTTTGACAACGTGTTCAATTTCGTAGCCTTTAGGCGTGAGGTGAATGTGAACCGCATTCGTATCGCCAAACAGGTTGTGCAGATTACCCATGATTTCCTGGTAGGCACCGCCGAGAAACATCGCTAGATAGTAGGGTTCGTGGGAGTGAGGAGTGTCAACATCTGCCCTCTGCCCTCTGCCCTCTGCCTTCCGCAACGGATGCAACTCCAACACGGGTTTCACATCCTTCAGGTCAATGAATTGGTCGATTTTGCCGTCGCTGTCGCAGGTGAGGTCAGCAAGAGTGGCGCGTTTGGTGGGTTCTTCGTCCAAACGATGGATGGGCATGATAGGGAAGAGTTGATCGATCGCCCAGCTATCCGGTGCGGATTGAAAGACTGACAGGTTGATGTAGTAGATCGATGCCATGATCTTTTCCAGATCTTCCAGGTCATCGGGGACGTATTCTTGCTGACGGGCGATCGCCAGAATCTTCTCGCAACACAGCCAGTAAAGGCGTTCGGCTCTGGCGCGTTCGGGTAGGCTAACGTAACCAAAGTTAAAGAGGCTGATGGCTTCTTCTTTGAACTGGGTTGCGTCGTGGTATGCCTCCTGGTAGTTCTCGACTGTGATAGATGCGTAGGTTTCGTACAGGTTGCGGATGATGAGATGTTCCGTTTCCTGCACGGGGTCGGGTACACCGGAGGGTACTTCGCTGGTGCTAAGGACATCGAACACGAGGACAGATTGGTGAGAGGCGATCGCACGTCCGCTTTCACTAACGAGCGTGGGTACGGGCAGCTTGCGCTCATCACAGGCTTCTTTGACCTCCGCAATCACGTCGTTAGCGTAGTTCTGGACGTTGTAGTTTTTGGAAGCGTAGAAGTTGGTTTTGGAGCCGTCGTAATCTACGCCTAAGCCGCCGCCAACGTCTAGATATTTCATGTCTGCGCCAAGCTTTGCCAGTTCCACATAGATCTGGCTGGCTTCTTGAATGGCAGTTTTGACAACGGCGATCGAGGAAATTTGCGAACCGATATGGTAATGCAGCAGTTGCAATGAATCCAGCATATTCGCCGCGCTGAGCTGCTCCACGGTGCTGAGAATTTCGGGCACGGTCAAACCAAACTTGGCACGATCGCCTGCCGAAGTGCCCCAGCGTCCTACACCCTTGCTGCTGAGTTTGGCGCGTACACCCAGGATGGGACGAATGCCCAGCTTGCGACCCGCTTCGATCACCAGCGGCACTTCTTCAATTTGCTCCAGCACAATGATGGGAATTTGCCCCAACTGCTGTGCCAGAATTGCCATTTCAATGTATTCTCGGTCTTTGTAGCCGTTGCAGATCAGCAAAGCACCGGGAGTTTTCAGCGTTGCCAGCGCAATCATGAGTTCAGGTTTCGACCCTGCCTCTAAGCCAAACTGGTGGGGTTTGCCAAACCGAACGAGCGCTTCGACTAAGTGCCGCTGCTGGTTGCACTTGACAGGGAACACCCCCCGATACACGCCAGGATAGTTGTACCGTGCGATCGCCTTCGCAAAAGCTGCATTCAACCGCTCGATCCGGTCTTGTAGAATATCCGAGAAGCGAATCAACAAGGGTAGACCCAAATTGCGCTGCTTGAGGGCGTTCACGAGGTCAAACAGGTCAAGGGAGCCGCCGCGATCGCCTTCGGGAGAAACGGTGACGTGTCCAGCCGCATTGATCGAAAAATAGGGTTCGCCCCAACCTGTAATGCGGTAGAGTTCCTCGCTTTTCTCGATCGACCAGACGTTGGTTGAGGGGATCATCGCTGTCTCTGTGATCCCGTTATTTGCCTGAAGCGCTGCTTTTGCCGCCTGCCGATCGGCTGTATCGGTCGCGTCCGTTTTCAAGCTAGCCTTTGCAGCACGTGCCCCCATTCTTTTTGACCTCACAAGCGTTCCTGAAGTGCTAGTCTATCGCATCCATCGAGATGGCGCAGGTAAGGCAGGGCACGTAGCTGCCTAAGCAGAATTTAACGAATGATCATTCAGAATCTAACTCCTCTGTGCTTGGTGTTGGGGGCGTTGAAGGTGTAAACGGAGGCGCAGGTGTGGGTGTCGGTGCAGGCGTGGGGGTGGGGGGTGGCGTTGAAGCGGATGACGTGCCTGCGAAGAGCGGTTCTGCCTTATCTTCAATGCCGAGCTGACTCTTAGCGGTCGCGATCGCGTTAGAAAAAGCTGCTTTACTGGCTTCTAGCAACCCTTGACCCGCATCTTTTGCCACGCGATCGGTGTCTGGTTTTTCAAAATTGTTGATCCATTCGCGGGTGCTCCAGCCAGTGCGGTAGCCAGTGCGCCAGAGCCAGTCGCCAAACACCAGCGTCAGACAAACGACTAACCAAAGCAGATAGCCTGTTTCTCTCAAGATGAGCCAGGTTGTGGCAGCCATTTGAGTATAGGTTGCGCCGGTTGCCGGATCTTTGACAATGCCCCAGACTCTTGCAGCTTGCGATTGAATTTGATTGTTCATCTAAAATTCTCCTCGTTTCCTCATTTAGTTATAAGCGTCAATGGTTCTTCTTTCGGCACTGCTGCCAAATCTCCATCATTAGCAGTAGCTAGAGCGACGCATCACAGACTTTTTTAGCCGTAGCGATACTGGTTAGGACGGGGTGCAGGGGTAGAACCCCTGGCTGGGGGCGAAGCCCCCACACCCCCTTTGATCCCAATGTCCTAATTTCTGTAGCAGTAGCTATATATAGCTTGCCTGGGTCACGTCACTAAGTTCTAGCGCTTACACAATACGATCGTTTTCACTAGAATATCGAAACTGGCTGAAAGATTGATCGCCCTCGATCGGATCCCCGGCTTCCTCACATAGTAAGGAACGCAGGGGCACTTTCAGGTTTTTTGCGCTGTGGTTGACAAAGACATGACATTGGTTGTTGCTACGTTTTATAAATTTGTCAGGCTTCTGGATGCTGCCGAAAAACAGTCATCGTTGCTGTTGCAGTGTCAGTCGCAGGGCGTGAAGGGCACGATCTTGCTGGCAGACGAAGGGATTAACGGCACGATCGCGGGACCACGAGCGGCGATCGATACGGTGCTGTCCTTTCTACGGAGTGATCCCCAATTCGCCGATCTGGAGCACAAAGAATCGTTTGCCGATGTGCAACCCTTCGATCGCATGAAGGTGCGACTAAAGTCAGAAATCGTCACGATCGGCGAGCCTGCTGCTGATCCGAACGCTCAAGTTGGCACCTATGTTGATCCAAAAGATTGGAACAGCTTGATCGCCGATCCCGACGTGACTGTCATTGACACCCGCAACGAATACGAAGTCAGCATCGGTAGCTTTCAGGGCGCAGAGAACCCACACACGCGATCGTTTCGCCAGTTTCCAGACTACGTTCGCACCCACCTTGATCCTGCCAAGCAGAAAAAAGTCGCGCTCTTTTGTACAGGCGGCATCCGCTGCGAAAAAGCCTCTGCCTTTATGCTGGCGCAAGGGTTTGAGCAGGTCTACCACCTCAAAGGCGGCATTCTCAAATACCTGGAAGCGGTGCCGACCGATGACAGCCTGTGGCAAGGCGAGTGCTTTGTCTTTGATCAGCGGGTGGCTGTCCAGCACGGTCTGGAGGCTGGCACCTATGAAATGTGCCGTGCTTGTGGACATCCCATTTCTGAGGCGGATAAGGCTTCTCCAGCTTATGAAGATGGGATCGCCTGCCCTTATTGCGTTGACCAACTGACACAAGCCAAGTCAAGCAAGTAAGGACGAAACCATATACGTCCCTACAGACAAAGGTATACCCTAGCCCTCGCCTCTTTTCCATGTCTAACCAATCCATTAATCTCGACGATCGCCTTTACAGCTACTTTCAGTCTGTCTCTTTGCAGGAACCCGCGATTCTCACGCAGCTACGGCAGGAAACGGCGCAACAACCCATGAGCCAGATGCAGATTGCACCAGAGCAAGGACAGTTTATGGCGCTGTTGGTGCAATTGATGGGCGCGAAGAGAACGCTGGAAGTCGGAGTTTTTACAGGCTACAGTGCGCTGGTTGTAGCACTGGCGTTGCCGCCCGATGGCAAAGTCGTTGCCTGTGATGTCAGCGAAGAATACACTACGATCGCCCGTCGCTATTGGCATCAAGCAGGCGTAGCAGACAAGATCGAGCTTCACCTTGCCCCCGCTTTAGAGACGTTAGATCGACTGCTGGCAACAGGGCAGGCAGGCACCTTTGACTTTGCGTTTATTGATGCTGACAAAAGTAACTACGACGGCTACTACGAGCGATCGCTCCAACTGGTGCGATCGGGGGGACTAGTGGCGATCGATAACGTCCTCTGGTCTGGACGTGTGGCTGATCCCCAGGTGCAAGACAACCGCACCAACAGCATTCGCGCCTTTAACCAGAAAGTACATAAAGATAAGCGGGTAAGCCTTAGCCTGGTGCCGATTGGTGATGGTCTAACGCTGGCACGAAAGCATTAGTCAATTTGGTTCAAAAGGTTGGTTTCGTCTGTAGGGACGTTACACACACAATTTTCTGGCTTGTGTACACGTTTGTATAATTATTCGCTGTAACGGACTGGTTACTGCTCGGTTAAGGGAAACTTTTGTGGCAGCAGATCCAACACTGAACCAAGTCCTAACGTATTCTTTTGAGCTTTAAATCGCTGTGCAGCACTCTTAAAATCCTGATTGGCGGCGGACAGGTTGCCCAACTCCTTGTAAACTGCGCCACGATCGCGATAGGCGGGCGCATAATCCGGATTTAGCTTCAGAGCCTGGTTAAAGTCGGCGATCGCGCCTCGTAAATCGTTTAATCGGTAGTGGGCAAGTCCTCGTACATGGTACGCTGCCACCAAACTCTTTTCCTGAAGGTTTTGAAACTGTGGGTTACGGTCTGGGGGATTGCCGCGAAAGAACGCGGGAAGGGTTTCCCTGGGATCGGTTTTGAGAATTTGCTGATAGTCGCGCTTTGCCTGCTGCAATTTGCCTGCCCGCTCGAAGGCGAGTCCGCGAAGATAAGATGCCCGTGTGCTGTTAGGATTTGCCTGCAAAGCTTGGCTACAAAGTTGAATGGTTTGGTTGCGATCGTCGAAATAAGCCTGAATGACACAAAGAAGGAGCGAACGGCTGGACTGTATCACTGGCGATTGTGCAGCCGTATCGCCTGAAGAAAGCTGATTAAAAAATTGATTCACTAGAGCGATCACACCGTTTTTGTTGTCTAACTCCAGGTAATGCAGCAGCAACGGCTGGAAGACGACAATGCCAAATCGTTGAGGGTTAATCTGGATCAGTTTTTCGTAGTCGGCGATCGCCTGTTGCGTTTGTTTCCATTCCTCGTAGAGTTTAGCGCGTTGCAGGTAAAAGTCGGAATTTTGGGGCGAAAGCGCGATCGCCTGCGTGTAATCTGATAGCGCGAGGCTCCAATTTTTGAGGCGAACTTGCACTTCGGCTCTGGCAGCATAAAGCAGCGGATCGGTGGGACTGGAGTTGATTGCCTGAGTGTAGTACTCGATCGCGCCTCGATAATCTTGTGCTTGCAGACGATCGAAGCCTAGTCGCAGCGATCGATCTGTTTCTGTTGTGGGTACAGGCTGAGTTTTGAGTTGAAGCACCAAATTATTCGCTTGCTCCGCCGTGAAATTATCCCCTACTACCGCAGTGCCGCCCGTAATACCGTCAGTTGCAAACCCAGCATCAACAATAGGAGCGTCAAGCAATTCGCCCTTCAAAAAGTAGCCAATCACGCGACCTGTGCCTGCCATGTCCTTCGTCAGTTGTGCAAAGCGTTTTGCGCCTTCTGCGTTGAATTGAACAACGATCGACCAGCGGTTCGGTTGAGCATTTAATAACGGTACTGGATCAGCATCGTTGACCTGAGTAGAATAAGCATCGTTGACTTGAACATTAGTTAGGGTTGCAGGTTCAAATAACGCGGTAATCTGTTGAGAAAGGCGGTCGATCCTAGCCTGAATTGCTGCCTGCTGTTGAGCGTTGCCAACTTTCTGTAAGCGAACCTGTTCTGCCTGAAGTTGTTTAAGCAACTGGAAATCTCTAAAGAATTGGGCTTCTGTACCCCGCTTTTGCTGCCGAAACTCTAAAAGTGGCTTGGTTTGTTGCGCTGCTGATCGATTGGCTTGGGCAACTGCTAGCAGGGGAGCCAGTGCAGCAGTCCCGTTCAGCAAGAGGAGTGCCATACAACAAATTTGAGGAACGCGCAGTCGTACCTTTAATGCCATAGGATTAGACGCTGATCCAGTTCAACTGAATGCTACAACAGATTGCAGCTCAACAACCTATCTATCTAAGTCTGGAAGCCTTGAGTGTAGCCTTTTTCACTCGTGGCTCCTGACTCCCCCTTCCGCCGCCTCACCCCTCCCTCTCCGCAATTCTCAGCTTTGCCGATCGCGCTCTCACGTTCTCTGCCACTTCATCGTCCTGGGGCAGAAGCGGCTTTTTGGTCAGCACTTTGAGTAACTCTGACTCGCGAAAGCGATGTTTGACAATGCGATCTTCGAGGCTGTGGAAACTGATGATAGCGATTTTGCCGTCTGGTTTGAGCCAATGAGGGGCACGATCGATGAACGTTTCCAAAACGCTTAGTTCTTGATTGACCGCAATGCGTAACGCCTGAAAGACGCGAGTAGCGGGGTGGATGCGTCCGTAGCGGTAGGACTTGGGCACGGAGTAGGCGATCGCCTCTGCTAGTTCAGTCGTGGTTTCAAAGGGTCGCCGCTCGACGATACGACGGGCAATCCGTCGCGACAGCCGCTCTTCGCCGTAGGTATAGAAAATATCTGCCAGTTTCGTTTCGTCCCAGTAGTTAATCAGGTCAGCGGCAGTGAGGTCTTGCTGTTGATCCATCCGCATATCGAGGGGGGCAGCATGGCGAAAGCTAAAGCCGCGATCGGGGATATCGAACTGTGCAGAACTCACGCCCAGATCTGCCAGAATCCCGTCAAACCGTTGTTCTCCTGGTTGAAATGCGGCAAAGTTAGTACGGTAAAACTGCACGCGGTCTTTAAACTCTGCCAGTTTTGCCTGGGCTGCCGCGATCGCCTGTTCATCCTGGTCGATCGCCGTCACCCGTACATCCGGTGCAGCCGCCAGCATCAAGGCGCTATGCCCACCGCCACCGACTGTTGCATCCAGGTAATGCCCGCCCGATCGCACCGCCAACCCCTCCAGCACCTCACGACTCAAAACAGGAATATGTACAAATGTCGTTTCTGGGGGGGGATCAGGCAGAGTGGATGCGTCGTCGGGTCGGTCTTGTACAGGTGCCATCGGGGGAGGGGAGAGGGGAGAGGGGAGAGGGGAAGGAATTAGGAGGGAGGAGGGATGAAGGCTAAAGGCTAAAGGCTAAAGGCTGACCGCTAAAGATGAATCAGGAGCAATAAGAGCATTCGACCCCACTCTATCGCTTTCTTTTCAAAGCCCGATACCGATCGCCGTCAGCTTCGACACTTCTACCGTCAATCCATCCCTATAATCTAAGAGAACGCAGTTATGAGTTGTTAGTTCTTAGGTGTTAGTTGTTCGGTCGCCTCTTCACTAACAACTAAAACCTAAACACTTAAAACCAATCCAACCGCTCAGAGGGAGACTGTTCACCTATGTCAATGATCGAGACCAAGACAGAACCCATGGTGATCAACATGGGTCCTCACCATCCTGCGACACACGGATGTTTCCGACTGGTTGTGACGTTAGATGGTGAAAATGTCATTGACTGCGAGCCTGTACTGGGCTATCTGCATCGGGGCATGGAGAAGATTGCCGAAAACCGTACCAACATCATGTACGTCCCCTACACCAGCCGATGGGATTACTATGGCGGGATGTTTAACGAGGCTGTCACCGTCAACGCGGTAGAAAAATTAGCCAGCATACCCGTGCCCAAACGCGCCAGCTACATCCGCGTGATCATGCTGGAACTGGCACGCATTGTGAACCATTTGCTGTGGCTGGGTCCCTTTGTGGCGGATTTGGGCGCTCAAACGCCGTTTTTCTACACCTTGCGCGATCGTGAAATGATCCTTGACCTGTACGAAGCGGCAACGGGCTATCGTATGGTCAATCACAACTACTTCCGCATTGGCGGGATTGCTGCTGATGTGCCCTACGGTTGGGTAGACAAGTGTGAAGACTTCTGCACCTACTTCATGCCCG
>JBGTJW010000522.1:0-5451 GCA_041744955.1 Stenomitos sp.
AGCCCAGCAACACTGCAAAACTGAGGGGGAGGGTTTCCATTTAGCTGCTCTCGTGCACACACCTCCATCCTCTCCTTACTCGTTCCTGCTGTCAAAATTTGAATTTAGAATTGCTGGCTTAATTGAGACGATACAGGCTAACGCCCAGGCTAACGCCAACGCACCTGATGCCACACCGGACACGGATGCGGATAATCCCATTACCCGCACGGAGTACTATACGGATGGCATGGTCAAGGCTCAGATCGATGAGCGCGGCAACCGCACCGAGTTCCGCTACGATGCGGCGGGGCGACAGGTGCAGGTGCTTTATGCCGATGCGACACCCGCTGACCTCACAGACAATCCGTACACCCAATATGTCTACGATGATGCGGGGCAGCAAACAGCGGTGACGGATGCCCTGAACCAGACAACCCGTTACGTTTATGACGATCTGGGACGGCTGACCAAAACCCTCTTCCAGGATCAGACATTTACGACCAGTGAGTATGATACCCTCGGTCGGCGGGTGGCGCTGGTGGATCAGGAAGGGCATCGCACGGAGTACCGCTATGATGCGCTCGGTCGGCTGACGGGTGTGAAGGATGCCCGCAACCAGTGGACGGAGTATGGCTATGACGAACTGGGACATCTGCTTTGGCAAGAAGATGCCAATGACCATCGCACTCGCTATGAGTATGATGATCTGGGTCGGCGCACGGCGACTGTCCTCACGTTAGGACAGCGATCAACCATGACCTACGATGCCGTCGGCAATCTCCACTCCGCGACGGACTTTAATGGCGAAACAACGGTCTATCGCTATGACGAGCGCAATTGGCTGATTGAGCAGGATTTCGCTGATGATCCCACCGTCAGCATGACCTATACCCGCAACGGGTTGATTGAAACCGTCACCGATGGACGCGGCATCACGCAGTTTGAGTATGATGAGCGCGACAGGCTCACCAAACGCGTTGACCCCGATGGTAAGTGGATTGCTTATGGCTACGATGTGGCAGGCAACCGGACGTTAGCTTGTCTCGACTTAGTACGCTGCTGCATAGGGCATTTACTCCTGCTGATCGCTGTAGCTGCATTTTACGCCCATAGGAGCAAAGCTTCAGGTAGCCTGCTAAACAGTGGTAGTCTGCAAGTGCCTCACCTTAGTCACCCTTGGGCAGGACCGACGGCTTTCTCATGCGTATGGACAAGCAACCAGCCACCCTTATTGCCACCCTGCAAGCGGCGATCGCAGACTTACTGTGGTTAAGCGAGATTGATGCGCCGTTCGAGGTGCTGCACTGGTCGCAGCAACCTGATACCGTGCTGACCGCTGCACAAGTACTCCAACTGACCCACCAGCCGCCTCACGTACCGGTGCAGGTGCTGGCAGTGGATGACTTCTTTGCCGAGGCAACTGAAGAGCAGGACTGGTTTGAGGCGGAAGAAAGAGCGATCGCAGCCCGGTATCGTGAGCTGGTAGCCTTGCTCAAACAGCACCTTAACCACATGATGGTGTACCAGGTGGGGGAAGTGAGCCTTGATCTCTATATCCTGGGCAAAGCTGCAACAGGCGACATTGTCGGACTGGCAACAAAAGCCGTAGAAACCTGAGTCAAGCCGTTTTGGGTAGTAAGCTTGCAGCAACAGGGGGCTTGCCTAAACTGAATCAGGCAAAAAGATTGCCCTCGTTTCGTCTTTGTATAGCAGACGAGTTAAACTCAGCGGACTGGGTGACTGCTCCGCTGAGTTTAACTCCGCTGCTAAAACTGAGTCTACCGGAATCGCCGAGTGAACGTCTGGCTGCCAGACGGCGTTGTCAACGTGGTAGAGCCATTCTGAGTCGATGTTGTGTATGTGTTGCTATTGACAGTCGTCGTGTTCTGTCCGCTGTAGCCACTGGTTGAGTTATAGCTGCTGCTGCCGTTGGTAGTCGCATTAACAGGTTGACCGTTCGCGCTCGTGGCGCTGCCGCTGCCACTGTAAGTCGCACTACCTTGACCATTCGTTTGGAACTGCGCTTGACCGTTGCCATTCGCACCATTTGGAGTGGTGAAAGAGCCACTTCCAGCGCCAGTGTAGCCCCCTTGACGGTTGGGTACCACAACCCCGCTACCCGACGCTGTGCCACCCCGCGCACCTGTGATTTCACGGGCGGAGGCAGGCAAGCTGCTGATTGCAAAAGTAAGACCAAGCAGGGAAAGCGATAGTAGGTACTTCATGGGTTTCTCCTTGTGAATGTGAATTAAATAAACGTAAAACCGTTAGACATGAAACAGGGCTTGCACCTGGGATAGTGGCAGGTGCCACTGGGCTTCGGGTTGCCAGGTATCAACATCGAAGGTAGAGTCACGCCCACGCCAGTAGGCAGCCCACAGCCGCTGGCGGATGGCGGCATTTAACAGCGGCAGGTGCGTGACTCGCCGATGGATAACACGAAGTAAACCACCGCCCAAGATGAGGTGCGCTAGATGGAATTTGGCACCCAGTAAAAATGCCTGTACTTCGGCTTCACCGATCGGATCAGCACCATACCCAGTCAGCACATGGATGCTGTCGTGGAGCTGTTTACGACGAGGACCTGTCTGGAAGGGCGTTAATTGCTGTTGGTCGAGAAAGTCAGCTAGCAATCGCCCCAGCGTGTTGATCGGCAGGCGGTGGAGTTGCTCAATGTCTACCACTGGCGGCACATTAAGACCCAGGCGATCGCCAACCTGATCGACAAGATGCAGAAAGCGGTCAAGGAAAACGCCGTTGGAAGGCACTGTAGAAGATGAGTTCATGGGATTTTGACAAGCGTGAACGGATTGAGATTAAGGTCAAGGCTCTGTACGGCTAGCGCTGACGCTGCTGACGCAGTGAGGTCAGACTTTGCCGAAGCTGCTGCTTTTGGTCAGCAGTCAGAATGGTATTCAATTGAGTGCGAGTAGACTGCATCACCTGGCGCAGTTGGGTTTTCTGCTCTGCTGAGAGATTTGCGGACGCGATCGCGGCTTGCAGATTGCGACCCTGCACCAAAGTGATTTTGAACTGCTGACGCTGTTCTGCTGTCAGGATTTGATCAAGTTGAGTGCGGACTTGAGCTGAAACCTGGGTTAACTGCGCTTTTTGCTCTTGAGTCAGATTGAGCTGCGCCAGGTTGGGCAGTCCTGATGCGGCTAAAACTTGCTGTAGCTGAGCTTTTTGAGCAGGGGAGAGGTTCATCGCCGCGATCGCCGCTTGCACCGCTTGACCTTGCTCGATCGCGGCAACAAATTGCTGGCGCTGTGCGGTTGTGATCACTGTCCCAAGCTGGCTTTGGAGTTGAGTGCGCTTTTGTTGCAGTTGGGCACGGTTCGCCTGAGCAACGTTAGCGTTCGCGATACCAGGGAAGGCTGCGGTAGACGGTTGAGCGATTGCCAGGGGGGCAAGCATGGACGTAACGGCAACCAGACTGCCTGTTAGTAACCTGATCAAATTCCGTTTCATGAGTTGGCTCCTCAGTGCGATGCTCCCATCCTATGAGTTGCCAGGGATACACCACATGAGGCAGGTGTCCTCACATCGATCGGGACATTTATCCCCCAGTAGCTTGAGACAACCCTCCCTTGCTGCAACGAACCGGAAACGCTTAAGGTAAGTGGTTGTGTCATTAACGCAGCATGAGCTTATCTACACACCACAGAGACGATTCGCTCCGGTTTTTGCTCTACTTAGAGTGGCTACTGTTGGGCATTGTAGCGTTGAGTGAAAGCCTACCCGGATCGCCCTTCAGCCAACTCTCGCGATCGCCGTTACTCAATCTGCTCGGTTTGAGTCTCTTTGCGCTGTTAGGGCTGAGGCTGCCAAACCGTCCCCTGGCTAAGGCTCTCTACACCGCGTTTGAACTGGGGCTGTTGCTACTGCTGACAACGGTCGGCGGCATTCGGTTGTTTTCGCTGCTGTATGTCGTGCTGATTGTTCGCAATTGCCTCCTTTTAGAGGGCTACTACCGTTCGACAATAGCAGCGATCGCGGTTGGGCTATGCATTAGTCTTCAGGCACAGCGATTCCGGGCGTTGGAACTGTTTCACGCTCCCATCTTTGTCGATCGCGGCGGCTTTTTGCTGTTGAGTTTTGCGGTCATGTTTGGGTTGATGGTGATCTTTCTGCAAGCGCTGGTGAATGCGGTACTGTCAGAACGGCGCAGTCGAGAGGCACTGGCGATCGCCAATACGCGCCTCCGTCAGTACGCCCTTCGCATCGAAGATCAGGCAACCCTACAAGAACGCAATCGCATTGCACGCGACATCCACGACTCATTGGGTCATTCGCTCACAGCCTTCAATCTGCACCTGGAAGCCGCGTTGCGGTTGCTCCAGTCAGACCCCAAAGAAGCCAAAGCCCTTTTAATAGAGGCAAAGCAGATTGGCTCGACAGCATTACAGGATGTGCGGCAATCGGTTTCAGCGCTACGGTCTGATCCGTTACAGGGGCGATCCCTAGAGGACGCGATCGCTGCCCTCCTGGACGAATTTCGTCGTTCTACAGGGATTCCCCCTTCCTGTCAGATTGCGCTCAAACAGCCACTTTCTAGCGACATCCAAGTCACTACTTACCGCATTGTGCAAGAAGCATTGACCAATATTTGCAAATATGCCAACGCCACAGCGGTAGACATCACCCTTCAAACCATCCCCAATCGCCTACAGGTTGTGATTCAAGATAACGGTCAGGGCTTTGACCCTAGCCAAACCACGACAGGCTTTGGACTACAGGGTATGCAGGAGCGCACCACTGCGATCGCGGGTGAGTTTAAACTAATGACAGCACCACAGCAGGGCTGCCAGATCCACGCCACGTTTCCCCTGCCGCAACCGGGCTAACCTCACTCCTCACTCCTATGATCCGCCTGCTACTGGTTGACGATCAAGATCTGATTCGACGGGGTATGACTGCTCTGCTAAAGTCCGATGAGGCATTGCAGGTGGTTGGAGAAGCCGCAAATGGGCAGGAGGCGATTGCCCTCGTCGCTGCGCTCACCCCCAATGTCGTACTGATGGATGTACGAATGCCTGTCATGGATGGAGTCGCAGCCACCAAAGAGATCTGTCAACAGTTTCCAGATACCAAAGTTCTCGTGCTGACAACCTTTGACGATCAGGCATACGTCACCCAAGCACTGCAAAACGGCGCATCCGGCTATTTGCTGAAGGATACGCCGTTTGAAGAACTGGTACAGGCAATTCGGTTTGTGCAGAAGGGGTATACCCACATTGGTCCGGGACTGTCACCCAAAGCGATGACGGCTCCGCTGGTAACAACCCCTTCAGCCTCAGCCTTGACAGCACTGACTCCCAGAGAACAAGAGATTTTGCAGCTTATTGCTCAAGGTGCAAGCAATCGAGAAATCGCCCAGACGTTGTACCTGTCCGAGAAGACTGTGCGTAATCATGTCACCAACATTTTGAGTCGTCTCGGCTTGCGCGATCGCACCCAGGCAGCGAT
>JBGTJW010000523.1:0-12973 GCA_041744955.1 Stenomitos sp.
CTAGCAACAGTGCGTAGCGCGTGGCATCATCTTCCTGCTCAAAGATTAGTACGAGGTTGCGATCGCCAATCCGAATCGTGTGGATGCCCTCATTATCCGTTCCTGCATTAAACAGCAAAACAAACACCTGCATAGTTACAGTCTTCTGGTTAAAGTGGTTCATTCTTGATTATTCTCCGCTCTCAGGTTAGCCAGCCTAGTCGCTAGTGGTCACTTGTTAAGAGCGGCAACACAAGAAAGCTAAGAGGCAGCGGCAATGGTCAATTTTTAGAATAATGATCGTTGATCATTAAGGTCAGGGTTCATTTTACCCCTTCACCTTCCTACCCGTTCTAAGAAGCAAGCGACACCCCTTCACCCCTTCTCTTTCACTTCTTCACCAACTTTAGACTCTCCTTCATTAACCGTAACCATTCAGTGATAAGCTGATCGTGGCAATTTAATAGTGATAATTTAAGTTTAAGACCGCATTCCGGCGGAAAATCGTTCCCGGTGTGCGATCGCTGAATCACAACATCTTAAGTTACTGAGGCTACACCACAGCATAAGGCGCGAGCATGGTCACCACCACAGAAAAAACTCACATCGGCTATATCACGCAGGTCATTGGTCCTGTTCTGGATGTTAAATTTCCAAGCGGCAAGCTGCCAGCTATCTATAACGCCTTGACGATTAGAGGCACCAACGCAGCCGGACAAGAAGTCGCTGTTACAGGCGAAGTGCAACAGTTACTCGGCGACAGCCAGGTACGGGCAGTTGCGATGAGCACTACCGACGGTTTGGTACGCGGTATGGAAGTAACCGATACAGGCGCACCGATTAACGTCCCCGTTGGTCCGGCAACCTTGGGGCGCATCTTTAATGTCCTGGGTGAACCCGTTGATAACAAAGGTCCCGTTGATACTAGCGAAACATCGCCCATTCATCGCTCTGCACCGAAGTTTACCGATCTAGAAACAACACCCTCTGTTTTTGAGACAGGCATTAAGGTGATTGACTTGCTGACTCCCTACCGTCGGGGCGGCAAAATTGGTCTGTTTGGTGGTGCTGGTGTGGGCAAAACCGTCATCATGATGGAATTGATCAACAACATTGCAACTAATCACGGTGGTGTGTCGGTCTTTGGCGGCGTGGGCGAGCGCACCCGTGAAGGCAATGACCTTTATAACGAAATGATTGAATCAGGTGTGATTAACAAAGACAACCTGAGTGAGTCGAAGATTGCCTTGGTCTACGGTCAGATGAACGAGCCACCCGGAGCCAGAATGCGGGTGGGTCTGTCTGCTCTCACAATGGCTGAATACTTCCGCGATGTGAACAAACAGGATGTGCTGCTGTTTATCGACAACATCTTCCGCTTTGTGCAAGCGGGTTCGGAAGTGTCAGCGCTGTTGGGTCGGATGCCCTCTGCGGTAGGCTACCAGCCCACCCTTGGTACCGATGTGGGCGATCTGCAAGAGCGGATTACCTCTACAACTGAAGGTTCGATCACCTCTGTGCAAGCGGTTTACGTCCCTGCGGATGACTTGACTGACCCTGCACCTGCAACGACCTTTGCTCACCTGGATGGTACGACTGTGCTATCGCGTGGTTTGGCATCGAAGGGCATTTATCCAGCAGTTGATCCGCTGGATTCGACCTCGACCATGTTGCAGCCTGCGATCGTGGGCAGCGACCACTACGACACGGCACGGGCAGTGCAATCCACTCTACAGCGCTACAAGGAACTTCAGGATATCATCGCGATCCTGGGTCTGGATGAACTGTCGGAAGACGATCGCCTGATTGTCGCGCGTGCGCGGAAGGTGGAGCGCTTCCTGTCACAACCGTTCTTTGTGGCTGAAGTGTTTACTGGCTCTCCTGGTAAATATGTCAGCCTTGAGAAAACAATCAACGGCTTCAAGCGTATTCTGGCAGGCGAACTGGATGACTTGCCCGAACAGGCATTTTATCTGGTGGGCGACATTGACGAGGCGATCGCCAAAGGCGAGAAGTTGAAGTCAGACAGCAAGTAAAAGGTCGTTAGTAGTTGGTAGTGAGTGGTTAGAAAAAGGCTAACCACTCACTACTAACTGCTAATAACTCTCTTGATCAATTGGTTTGACTTTAGGAGAAATTTTATGCCATTGACTGTGCGTATTGTTGCACCCGATAAAACCGTCTGGGATGCAGAAGCAGAAGAAGTAATTTTGCCCAGCACTACCGGGCAGCTAGGCATCTTGGCGGGTCATGCACCGTTGTTAACAGCGTTAGATACTGGCGTACTGCGCGTCCGCTCTGGCAAAACCTGGACTCCGATCGCGTTGTTGGGTGGCTTTGCCGAAGTTGATAATAACGAAGTCACGGTGCTGGTGAATGCAGCGGAACGTGGCGACACGATCGACAAAGAAAAAGCGCGGACTGCTTTTACTGAAGCTGAAACAAAGTATAACCAGTCGCTACAAAGTGACGATCGCTCAGCGCGGATTCAGGCGACGCAAGCCTTCAAACGTGCGCGCGCAAGGTTCCAGGCGGCAGGCGGCACGGTCTGATCCGGCAAGTCTCATTACACCCAGTACCGGGTTGCAATCATTGAAAGACGATCGCTTATTCTTTGAGCGATCGTCTTTTGTTTAGGGGGCTGCAATCAGGTTAGGTGCATTGGGCAGATCGGTTTCTTCCGTTAACATGAATGTACCGTTCTCAAAGCGTGGAGCTGTATGGGATGATTAACAGACCTCGGACTGTAAGTTCTGCCGAACAATCCAAATTTCAACAGGCGATCGACCTCGTAGAGTCTCTATCGATCGATGAACAGGCAGTGCTGATTGACCTGATTCAGAAACGGCTGCACCAGAAACGCCGCAGTCAATTAATTCAGGAAGTGAAAGCAGCAGAGGCAGAATATGCACAAGGTAACGTTCGTCGAGGCACAGTTGCTAACTTAATGGCAGAGCTAGACGACTAATGCAATTTGTTTGGACTACCACGTTCAGTCGAGCGTTCAAGCGATTAGTGCGTCAAAAACCGCAGTTGCGTCCTCAAATTGAACAGATACTTGAACAATTGTTAGCTGACCCCTTTCATCCAAGTTTAAAGACGCATAAACTTAGAGGCGCTTTGGTAGGCAGATGGTCATGCTCGATCGATTACAGCAACCGCATCATCTTTAGTTTTGAGACAAATCCTGATTCTGATGAAGAAGAACTTTTCCTTCTGACTCTTGGTTCTCATGACGACGTTTACTAATCAGCCATCATCTTTAAGTGTAGAAAGATAGTTCTTTCCTACTGCTAGTAGGATGGGCAAAGCTGACCTCTACTAATTTTAATTGCGATCACTGCACTAGACGATTGTGTTCTCTTAAGCACAAGCAACCGCGTCAATGCAATCAAGAATTTCTTCTAAGTTGGGCACGAGGCAGGCGTAAGATAAGGGAGGCGTGACTGGACTGCGGCGATCGTGAAAGCAATTTCTCTTCTTGGCTCCACTGGCTCGATTGGCACTCAAACACTCGATATTGTTGCCCAGCATCCCGACCAATTTCGCATTGTGGGGTTAGCGGCAGGGCGCAACGTTGCTTTACTCGCCCAGCAAATCCGCCAATTCCATCCCGCGATCGTGGCACTTTGCGACACAGACTTATTACCCGATCTCACAGCCGCGATCGCCGATGTTGACCCGCAGCCAACGCTTCTGGCTGGTGAAGCTGGAGTGATTGAGGTTGCCCGCTGGAGTACAGCCGATGTTGTCGTTACAGGCATTGTGGGCTGTGCTGGACTGCTGCCAACCATTGCGGCGATCGAAGCCGGTAAGGATATTGCCTTAGCAAACAAGGAAACGCTGATCGCTGGTGCGCCTGTTGTGCTGCCGCTGGTGCAAAAGCATGGCGTAAAGCTATTGCCTGCCGACTCCGAGCATTCCGCGATTTTCCAGTGTCTCCAGGGTGTGCCAGAGGGTGGGCTGCGCCGGATTCTGCTCACGGCTTCGGGTGGGGCGTTCCGAGATCTGCCAGTCGAACAACTAGCAAACGTCACCGTTGCCGATGCGCTGAAACATCCCAACTGGTCGTTGGGGCGGAAGATTACGATCGACTCTGCCACCTTGATGAACAAAGGGTTGGAAGTCATCGAAGCACACTATTTGTTTGGCGTAGTCTACGATCAGATTGCGATCGTCATCCATCCCCAAAGCATTATTCATTCACTAATTGAGCTTCAGGATACCTCCGTGCTGGCGCAATTGGGCTGGGCAGATATGCGCCTACCGTTACTCTACGCGCTGTCTTATCCAGAACGCATTGCCACTAACTGGGAACCGCTCGATTTAGTTAAAGCAGGCACGCTAACCTTCCGAGAACCCGATCACCAAAAATATCCCTGTATGCAGTTAGCCTATGCAGCGGGTCGGGCGGGTGGCTGTATGCCCGCCGTGTTGAATGCCGCGAATGAGCAGGCGGTTGCGCTCTTTTTAGATGAAAAAATTCAATTTCTAGACATTCCGCGCCTGATTGAGCGCGTGTGCGATCGCTATCAGGCGCTCAACCGACCCGACCCAAGCCTGGATGAGATTATTGCTGCCGATCAGTGGGCGAGGCAAGCCATCCTCACAGCTAGTCAAACTCCCGTACCAATGATTGCCATCTGATCGTCATGCCGGACACGTAATACCTCAATTTGCAGCGAGCTTTACCAGCGCTTCTTTCACAGCAGGCGGTAACTGGCGCATAATTTTGCCTTTCTCGCGATCGACTGCCACCAGCGCGACACGAGCTGTCGCAAACAGGTCTTGCCCATCCGTGGACTGAATCTGGTAATCCCAATTCACGCGGACTCCTTCCATATTTGCCATGCGGGTTCGCACTACCGCTGCCATACCCATCTGCACCGGTTGGTGATAGCGAATCGACAGCTCAACGACAGGCAAATCACAGCCCAGCGCAACCAAATCAGCAAACTCAATGCCAATGGAGCGTAAGCACTCTACCCTTGCTTCTTCCATCCATGTCACGTAGGCACCATGCCAGACGATGCCAGCGTAGTCTGTATGGTGAGGATGCGCCCTGACTAAATACTCAAACCAATGCTCTGAAGCGACCTGCAATGAATTTTGGAGCACTCCTGTTGGCGGAAGTTGGCGTTGATCCGGCTGATCATTTGTCATAGAGTCAAGCGTTCTAGCGATCGGGTCTTTTGTATTATTTTATATCAATCCATCGGGCATTTGTTTACGTTAATTAACTCAATCACGTTCTTTGCTCTTAAAAGTTATGAATGAGGTGATAACACGCAGCCCAGAAAGGCAACGTCTCCGCCGTGTCGCGATTAGCTGCAAAGCTTTCCAGGCAACGAATGTATTAAGTAAAGACCCTCAAATCCTTCTTCAAATCAGGGCTAAAAAGCTGAGCTATCGGCTCATCTTTCTTGACATCTCTTCATGCTGGATGGTGCAACAATGCGTAACAGTAATCCTGGTTTGTTAGCGGTTAACGGTAAAATCCTAGATTAGAAAGCAGTGGCTCAACTACTGTTCTGCGTGCCCCTTGCCGACCCTTTAGCCTCTCAGTAATGACCGCCAGTGGTGGCAGTCAGAATATATGAGCGGCGATCGCAGCGTTGTCCTCTGTCATAGCCAGTTTTAGCCAATTATGTCTCGTACGTCTTGATTGAAGTCTTACCGCAGAGGCTACCTGAAATGGCTTGCCATCGCTGCCACGCTGGGGGGTTAGAAACTCTAATTTGTTTTTATGAAAAGCGTGAGGTAAACCCATGATCGAAAAAATTCTTCTGGCTGATTCGGGTACTGGGCACTCTGAAGAAATGCTCAAAGCGCTGGCAGATATTCCTTCAATGCAAGCTGCGTCGGTGACAGTTTTGCACGTTGTACCGCCCCAGATTACGTCTACTGGCATGGAAGAGCAGCGTGAAAAAGGCGGCGACATTCTTGCCAGTGCGATCCAATCACTGAACCTTGATCCCGATCGCGTCTCTGGTCTTTTGCGTGAAGGCGATCCCAAAGATGTCGTTTGTAAAGTGGCTGATGAGATCGATGCCGATTTAATCATCATGGGTTCCAGGGGGCTTCAGCGCCTGGTCTCGATTCTGGAAAACTCCGTTAGCCAGTATGTCTTTCAACTCTCGTCCCGTCCCATGCTGTTGGTGAGAGATGACATTTATGTCAAGAAGGTCAAGCGCGTCATGGTGGCACTCGATCGGTCGGAATCGGCGAAGCAAAGCCTGAAATTGGCGCTGTTCTTGCTCCGCGACCTCAAAGGTGGCGAACTCATTCTGACGCACATTGATCCAGACCTGACGGGTAAATCTGGTTGCTCTACTGGTGCTGTATCCGAGCATGATCCGGTGTTTGCGACCGCCATCGCTGATGCGAAACGGCTTGGTATTAGCTACCGTTGCCTGTCCTGCGTTGGCAAACCGGCTAAAGAACTCTGCCGTTTAGCTGACGAGCTCAACGTCGATTTACTGCTGCTCGGTTCACCAGAGCGTCGTCCCTCGATCGCCAAAGGGTTGCCTGACCTCGATCGCTTGCTGGGTAACTCCCTTTCAGACTATGTGCGGGTTTACGCCAACTGCCCCGTGCTGCTGGCACGTACGGCAACCTAGCGCCGCCGTTTTAACTTAAATCTGGTACTGGGAATCTGGCACTAGAGGGTTGCGATCGACAGGGTCTTGAATGTTGCCACATTCAAGACCCTGTTCGCGTCTGTGGCAGATACAGACGGTCTTCCATCGCCTGCTACAAGCTTCGTTGAATCTTCATGCCTCACGTAATCTTTCTTTGCAACTATGGCGCTATGCTTGCGGATAGTACGGAACACCTCCTGCCTTGAATGACTTTATGATCGCGCTGAAGCGATGCTAGTTCCGTACAACCCGCATGATACAGGCGTTTCTGGACTGGCATAATGACTTCTACCGCACCCCTACTGACCCGTACTGCTGCGACCTTTACTGACGTTGCGATCGAGCGGCAAGAGGATGTGTGCTGCAAGCAACTCCTCAGCGGTGAGATTGTACTAAAAACCCGTAGTTATTCCGCCTGGGGTGGTGCGGTGACTGCTCAGATGTACCTGCCTCTAGAACGGGCGATCGCATGGCGGCAACTCACAGACTATCCCCGCTGGGTGCAATACTTTCCGGCACTGACCCGGAGTGAAATCATCAGCCACAACGATTTCAGGCTGGGTAAGCAAAGCGCCAAAGACGGTTGTAAGCGTTTGTACCAGGTAGCGGGTAAAGCCTTTTTGTTTCTGACGGCGCAAGTAGATATCTATTTAAAGGTGATCGAAACGGCACATCAGCAAATTCAGTTTCGGCTAGAGTCAGGCAGCTTCCATGACTTTGCGGCGGATTTGACGCTGCAAGACTACAGTGATGGCACCTTGTTAACCTATTCTGTGCAGGCAACGCCTACGATTCCGGTGCCCTCTGTCTTTATTCAGCAGGCAATTCAGATGGATCTGCCAGCCAATCTGCAAAGAATGCGCCAGGTTCTCTGCCGCTAGTCGTCAGGCATCATTAGAGTAAGTAAAGAGTAAGTAGCGTCCTAAAGCCTAAAGATAGAGGGTTTGAACTACAGCCTCTGCCTTAATCCATTGACTACTGCTCTCAAAGGATCTAGCTAAAAGTAAGTGTAATTTCGGTTGCTTAACCTTTTCTTTACTGAAGCACGGTAGCGTTAGTGCAGATGTGTTAAGTTGCAGAATTTATGATCTCCTCTCTAAAAGCAGCCCGTTGGGCATTCTCGGCTTCAGCGATCGCCCTTACAGTCGGTCTTGCAGCTTGCGGACCAAGCACACCTCCCACTGGCACTACTACTGCTCCAGGCGGCAGCATGTCTCCAGCGGCAAATTCAGGTGCTGGCGGTACAGTATCCATCAGTGGTGCTGGCGCAAGTTTTCCAGCGCCTCTCTATCAACGCTGGTTCTCTGAGTACAACAAAGCAAACCCAAACATTCAAATCAGCTATCAGTCTGTTGGCAGCGGTGCTGGAATCAAACAGTTCATTGCGCAAACCGTGGACTTTGGTGCAACTGATGCTCCCTTAAACGACAAAGAAAAGGCTCAATATCCGAAGGATCGCGGTCAACCGCTGCAAATTCCCATGACCGGTGGCTCCGTTGTCTTTGCATATAATCTGGATGGCGTTGACAATTTGAGACTGTCGCGCGAAGCCTACTGTGGCATTACTGAGGGCACCATTAAAACGTGGAATGACCCCAAAATTGTGAAAGATAACCCAGGTGTTAAGCTCCCCGCTGATGCCATTGCGTTTACCCATCGGTCAGATGGTAGCGGCACCACGTTTCTTTTCACCAGTCACATTCAAGCTGCCTGCCCAAACTGGAAAGCGGGTGCTGATAAGTCGGTTGCGTGGCCCGTTGGTACGGGTGCGAAGGGGAACGAGGGTGTAACGGCTCAAATCCAGCAGACACAGAATGCGGTTGGCTACGTTGAGTATGCGTATGCGAGAGAAAACAAACTGAAGTTTGCTGAATTGCAGAACAAAGCGGGCGCATTCGTAGCGGCTACGCCTGAATCCGCTGCTAAGTCCTTAGAAGGCGCTCCTCTACCAGCGGACTTCTCGCTGACAGTGCCTGATCCAACAGCGAAGGACGCTTATCCGATTGTAGGGTTGACCTGGCTGTTGGTTTATGGTCAATACAGTGACCCTGCAAAGGCTGATGCGCTCAAAAACTTCATCAAGTGGGCATACAGTGCCGAAGGCGCTAAGTATGCGGCTGAGCTAGGCTATCTGCCGATTCCTCCAGAGGTTTCAAGCAAGGCAACTGCTGCGCTTGATACTGTTAAGGTTGCAGCCAAGTAGCATTGTGACGTGATTTGCACGTAGCAGTAGTCACGCTTGCGGCGGTGGCAGCCACAACAGGGATGCGTTAAGCATCAACGCTGATGGCTGTCACTGCTTTATCAGTCAATGCTGCTTCTTGAGAGCGTTGCCTTCTTGTTCCCTCGCCCTACCTATCGATCACTATGTCTTCTTCCCCGATCGACCGTTCATCACCCATGAACTGGAAGCGTTCTGAAGCCTCGCGCTCACTGGACACAGGTTTCTTTTGGGTGACAGGCGCTTTTGCGGTTGGCATTGCTATTATTCTCTTTACGATCGCCTTTCAGGTTGGGCATGATGCGCTCCCAGCCATTCAGCGATTTGGCGCTAGCTTTATTGTCGAGTCCCGCTGGGACCCGGTTGCAAATATTTATGGAGCATGGCCTCAAGTCTACGGAACCCTTGTTACTTCGATCATTGCGCTGGCTCTGGCGGTGCCGATCGGCGTTGGAGTCGCATTGTTTCTGAGCGAAGACTTTTTGCCCCCGCAGATTCAGCAGCCGATCGTGTTTTTGGTTGAGCTTCTCGCCGCTATTCCTAGCGTTGTGTATGGGCTGTGGGGCATTTTCGTGCTGATTCCCATCCTGAATCCGATCGGACTTTGGCTGAACGAAAACTTCGGTTTTATCCCTCTCTTCAAAACGCCACCAGCGGGTCCCGGACTTTATGTGGCTGGCATTATCCTGGCAATCATGATTCTGCCGATTATTGCCGCTATTTCGCGAGACGCTCTCATCTCTGTACCGCCCGAATTGCGTCAAGCTGCCTATGGTCTGGGTGCCACTCGTTGGGAAACAATCTTTCAAGTCGTGCTGCCAGCCGCAATTTCTGGAATTATTGGCGGCATCATGCTGGCGCTTGGGCGAGCTATGGGTGAGACGATGGCAGTCACAATGGTCATTGGTAATAGTAATCGCGTGACTGGCTCCATTCTGGATTCGGGTTCAACCGTTTCGTCGCTGTTGGCAAACCAGTTTGCGGAAGCGGGAGGGTTGCAGATTTCTTCCCTCATGTACGCAGCCTTAATTTTGTTTGGCTTAACACTGATCGTCAACGTTCTGGCTGAACTCATTGTCCGCCGCTTTAGATTGAATCTTTAGGGCTGGAGACGGTCTGTCGTTAGATCGCTTCGTCGTTTGGTTTGACCGTCTGTAAGGTTGTGGTGAATCAGTTAGTATGAAGTTAGGAAGGCATTTAGATGGCTAGTCAGGAAATTGCTGTTGCTCCGTCGGCGGGAAGGAGCATGAAGCGTTCTTCAACGTCACCGCGAACATTGTTTTCCTCGGTGATGACAGGTGTGGTGATCGTTTTTACATTGATGGCACTGATCCCGCTCTTTGCTATCTTGATCTATGTGTTCATCCAGGGTGCTAGCCGTCTGAGTTTAGATTTATTCACAGAACTCCCGCCGCCGCCCCTCGTCAAGGGAGGGGGTCTTGGTAATGCTATTGTTGGCACCTTACTCATGGTCGGTATTGCGTCAGCCCTCAGCATTCCGTTTGGTGTTGCCGCAGCGATTTTTCTCTCAGAATTTGCTAGAGATACTAAGTTGGCGAATACGGTTGATTTCTTTACCAACGTACTGAGCGGTGTCCCCTCAATTGTGATTGGGGTCTTTGCTTATGCGCTCGTTGTCTTGAGGACAGGCACGTTTTCAGCCGTTGCGGGTGGGGTTGCGTTGTCAGTCCTGATGTTGCCGACGATCGTTCGTACTGCCGCAGAAGCGTTAGAAGCCGTACCGAGAGACTATCGGCAGGCATCCGTAGGGTTGGGTGCAACTCAGTTTCAAACGGTGGTCAGGATTGTGCTTCCGGCAGCGATTCCAGCCATTGTAACGGGAGTGATGCTGGCGATCGCCCGTGCGGCTGGTGAAACGGCACCGCTTATTTTTACTGCCCTGTTTAACCAGTATTGGGCTAGAGGCGTTTGGGAACCGACGGCATCTTTGTCTGTATTAGTCTTTAACTTCGCTATTGTTCCCTATAGAAACCAGCAGGAGCTTGCCTGGGCAGGTTCGCTCGTCCTTGTAGCAATGGTTTTGCTCACGAGTATCCTGGCACGATGGGTCACTAAAAAGCGGTAAATAGTCGCTGGAATGAGTCAGGTCACTGAAGGCTTTGCTGATGGAAGGATGGCAGCCTCTCGATCTTCCTGCCATTCGTATTCATTTTTCTGCATATAACGGTACAACTTACTCAATTCCAACCCATGAGCACCAACATCCAAACAGCCCGCCAGACTGAAACCGTTTTTCGGACTCAAGACCTGAACATTTACTACGGTGATTTTCTAGCGGTAAAAAATGTCTCGATCGAGATTCCCAAGAATAAAATTACTGCGTTTATTGGTCCGTCTGGCTGTGGCAAAAGTACGGTGATTCGTTGCTTTAACCGCCTCAATGATCTCATTAAGTCGTTTCATCTTGATGGCAAGATCTTCTACAAGGAGCAGGATCTTTACGCTGCTGATATTGACCCCGTAGAAGTGCGTCGTCAGATTGGCATGGTGTTCCAAAAACCAAATCCTTTTCCAAAGACAATCTATGAGAACATTGCGTTTGGTCCTCGGTTGGTTGGCTACAAAGGTGATATGGACGAACTGGTGGAGCGCTCCCTTAAGCAAGCTGCTTTATGGGATGACGTAAAAGACAAGCTGAAAGCGATGGGCACCGACCTCTCTGGTGGACAACAGCAGCGTCTGTGTATCGCACGGGCAATCGCGGTGCAGCCTGACGTTATTTTGATGGATGAACCTTGTTCAGCGCTTGATCCAATCTCAACGCTTAAAGTTGAAGACTTGCTGCAACAGTTGAAAGAGCAGTATACGATCGTGATCGTGACTCACAATATGCAGCAGGCATCGCGAGCCTCTGATTTCACAGCGTTTTATAACGTCGAAGCCAACGAGAAGGGTCAGCGGACGGGCTACATCGTAGAGTATGAACCCACCGAAGCAATTTTTCAGTCACCCAAGCATCAAGCCACCCAAGAGTATGTCAGTGGTCGCTTTGGCTAAGGAGAAGTTGGCTTCCTGGGGGTGGATTAACCTCTCCTCTAGGGTGCATGATCCCCATTCCTGATCGCGGTAGGATATAAGCGGTCTGATACCTCATAGAAGGCTGAACCTTCGTTTAACCCTTTTTGCGAATGCTTATGAAGCGCTTTCTTTCCGTTGTTCTAATTATTTTTATCAGCCTGATTGGGTTTACTCAAGCTGCGAATGCTCTGACTGGAGACTATCGGCAGGACACAGCAGCCGTTATTACCACTCTAAGGGAATCGATTCAGATCCCCGACGACTCGCCCGATCGTAGTGCGGCTCAAACGGAAGCACGCCAGTTGATCAACGACTTCACTGCTCGTTACAGACGTAACAATTCGGTGGCAAAGCTGACTTCCTATACGACGATGCGTACGGCGTTGAACTCTTTGGCGGGTCACTATAGCTCCTATCCCAATCGCCCTGTTCCTCAAAAAATGCGCGATCGTCTGGAGCAAGAATTCAAGCAAATTGAGCTTTTCCTGAGTCGAGGCTCATAAGCTTAGTCAGCAACGTCTAAAGAAGTAATGCTAAAAGACCTGTGAAGTCTCGTATACAAGCGTTTTCACAGGTCTTTCTATTGTTTAGCGCTGGGCGATTTCGTAATCCGCATCTTCTCGATCGGGTTCAATCTTAAGCAATCCGTTTAGCAGCGAGGCGGGGCGCTGGCTGTAGGGCCATGCAAACGCATGACGGAAGGCAGCATCCTGGCACGCTTGTAATTGCTCAAAACCGATGATGTCGTGAGTCAGCAGGTTCTCATATTCAAACGGTAGACGAACATTGTGTAAACCTGCGTTGTCGGTGCAGATCGCAATGTCAACCCCGGCATCAAAGCAGCGATCGAACACCAGCGTTAGTTGCGAAATGTCCTCTAAAGTTCCAGTTTGCAGATAGGTTGTGGGGCAGACCTCCAGGCATTGCCCACGTTCGGCAACGTCTTTCAGCAAGTGCGGATAGTGCAAGGGGATCTGAATGCCATGCCCAATCCGCATCAGGTAGGGCAATAGTTCAGGATAACAACCGTCTCTCGTTTCGTAGAGGTGCCCCGTGGTGCTGAGTCCCAGCGATCGCGCATAGGCGTACAGTT
>JBGTJW010000524.1:0-4965 GCA_041744955.1 Stenomitos sp.
TCGCGGAGCCTGCTGATCTTCCGGGGCTGGTCGTCCTGGACAGAAGCTTACCCGATCGATAAAACGGCTGGCAGGTTCTTCGTTTGAGTGGGTGCTGCCAGGACAGGGGCGTTGCTAGAGCAAAGGGATAAAGGATAAGGGATGAATCGAAGCCCTTGCTCAAAGGATGTTTCAAGATTTATGCCTGTCCTCACGTTCTCTTCGATCTCTATAGTATGACGATCGTTCAACAATGGCAGAGCAAAGGCAAAAATGCCTGGTTTGAATGGAAACTCAGTAGCTTACAAAACTCAACATCAGATGGAAAAGTGAGGCGCAAGGGTTGAGGCTTTCCCACCCTACTACCAGGCTATTTTTGCGCCCTTCAGCCTGCATCATTTTCTAACAGCTCCACCTTAGAAGCTTAGTGCCGGAGGATTCAATTAACATTTGTCTTACTTCTCTTTTAATATTTGTATTGCTTCTACTTTCTTAACAATGTTTTTTCGTTTGAAACTGCTGGCAGAAAGGGGTTTGGAGCGATCGCGGGTACGATCGATTGCTGAACAACACGGCTCTGACCTTAAATACAGTGACGAAAGTCAGTAGAAACTTGGTAGTAAAACCGCTGCTGTTGCGTTCAGATGAGATATCTCCCTATAACTTAAAGGCAGGGCAATGAATGTAGATGCATTGGAATCAGATTTATTCCCGCAGACGCTACCGCGTACGAATACGATTTTGACGTTGCAGCAAGACAGATCGCCAAACCCAGCAGAGATGGCAGAGCCACACGGTGCCATGCAGACCTTGCAACTGGATACTGAGGCTGATCGGCTCAACGCACTCTACGATTATCAGGTACTGGATACACTGCCTACGCCCTCCCTGGATGAGTTGACCGCTCTAGCTGCCGAAATTTGCCAGACACCGATCGCGCTGATTAGCCTGATAGACGCTGAGCGGCAGTGGTTCAAGTCGCGAGTAGGCATAGCGGCTACTGAAACCTCTCGTAGCGTTGCGTTCTGTGCCCATGCCATCCAGCAGACAGCAGTTTTTGTGGTTAAGGATGCCTTAGCCGATCAGCGGTTTGCCCAGAACCCCCTGGTCATTGACGACCCCAAAATTCGGTTTTATGCTGGTATGCCTTTAATGACAGCCGAAGGCTTTGCGCTAGGCACCCTATGTGTGATTGACTACGAACCCCGCAACTTGAGTCCAAAGCAGCTTAGAGGCTTAGAAACCTTAAGCCGTCAAGTGATGGCTCAACTGGAGCTAGAGCGGCACACAGCCAAACTCCAGAACACAAAGATCGAAATCCAACAGCTCAAGCAGCAGTTTGTTGAACAGGATTTTTTCAACCAGCAAGAGTTGATCCTGCTGAATTTAGGAAATCAGCTCCGTAACTCCCTGGAACTCAATACGATTCTCCAAACCGCTGTTAACGAAATTCGCAATTTACTAAAGGTCGATCGCTGTCATTTTTTGTGGTGTCTGTCTGACGGTGATCAGCTCACTTCCACCGTGACTCATGAAGCAAAAACACCGACGCTGCCAAGTCTATTAGACGATTTTTCTAATCAATATGGCTCATTTTTAACTACGATCATTTCTAATCAGACGTTATTGAAAATTGACAATGTTTACACCACTACAGAGTTAACAGCAGAGGCTCAAGCGGAACTGATTCGACTGGGCATTCTCTCAGAGCTAGTGCTTCCCCTCAAAACAAATTCAGGACAGTTGGGAGCCGTTGTTTGCAGCGACGGACATGGCTCTCGGATCTGGACAGACCGTGAAGTGCAATTACTCCAAACCGTCACTGAGCAGCTAGCTGTCGCGCTTGACCAGTCAGAACTTCTGTCTCGTTCACGGGCAACGGCTCTGGCGGCTCAAACCCAAGCCGAATATTTAGTCAAAGCGCTGCAAAAGCTGCAACAGACTCAGGCGCAGTTAATCCAGCACGAGAAGATGTCTAGCTTGGGGCAACTCGTTGCAGGAGTCGCTCACGAAATCAATAATCCTGTTAATTTTATTAGCGGTAACATCACATATGTTGCAAGCTACGTTCGCGATTTGATGGAACTTTTAAAGCTTTATCAAGAATGCTACCCAACACCAGAGAGTAGAATTCAAGCGAAAGCAGATGCGATCGATTTGCAGTTTCTCGTTGAAGACTTGCCAAAGTTGCTTGCTTCGATGGAAATGGGATCAGATCGAATTCGTCAAATCGTGCTGTCGTTGCGAAACTTTTCGCGACTGGATGAAGCCGCTGTGAAACCCGTTAACATCCACGAGGGTCTTGGCAACACCCTACTGATTCTGCAAAGCCGACTCAAAGCAACCAGCAAAGGTCTCCCGATTCGGATAGACCGACAGTATGGTAAATTGCCCGTGGTGGAATGCTACGCCGGTCAGCTCAATCAAGTTTTTATGAATATTTTGAGTAATGCGATCGACGCTGTAGACGATTGCTCAGATCCTCTCATTACGATTCAAACCGATGTTATTCATTGTCCTGATTTCGATGCTTCCAATGAGGAGCAGGTTGCCTGTACGCCTCAAGTTGCTATTCGTATCCGAGACAGTGGTAGTGGCATTAGCGACGACGTTAAACAAAAACTGTTTGATCCCTTCTTTACAACAAAGCCTGTTGGCAAAGGAACAGGACTAGGTTTATCCATTAGCTATCAGATTGTGGTTGAAAAACACGGTGGCAGTTTGAGTTGTTCATCAGTTTTGGGACAGGGAACGGAGTTTCTACTACAGATTCCTCTCCAATTACCGACAATGCCTTCCAGGATATGAACCAAGGACTTTAGAGCAAGGAAGTTAAATCAATGTGTATTGATGGAAAAGTACGCGCCAAGATTCTCTCAGTTGATGACAGCATCACAGTTCAAGAGTTAATCAAACGAGCGTTAGCTGATGATTATCAAGTGCTGCTATGTTGTAGTGCGATCGATGCGTTGTCAATTATTTATCAGGAGAATATCTCTGTTTTATTACTCGATATTTCGATGCCAGAAATTGATGGGTTGGACTTTTGCCGCACCATTCGGAGCATTCCTAAATTTCAAGCGTTGCCGATTGTGATGGTAACGGGTCGTGATGGTGCGTTTGATAAAGTGCAAGGTCGGTTAGCAGGTGCAACCGACTATCTGACCAAACCATTCGATGCTGATCAGCTACGGCAAATCATCCGAAGGCTGATCACAGCGCCTGCTTTGCCGCACTAATTGAAACAAAAAGTGGTTGGAAAGTACATTTTGCTGGTTGTAGCGTGTGATTATTCAGCAGTTTATAGAAATAATTGAAGGCTACACAGGGCTGCACGTTCGGAAGCAAGACCTTAGCCTGCTTTGGCAAAAAATTCAGGTACGAATGCGAGTGCTGAAATTGGCATCACCTGAACAGTATTATCAGTATCTAGCCAGTCACGTAGATATAGGCAAGACGGACTTTATGAAAGTCCACCACGAATGGCAACAACTCATTCAATTGCTAACAACAGGAGAAAGCTACTTCTTTCGCGATCGCGGGCAGTTTCAGTTGTTGCGGCAGCAGATATTGCCCGAACTCATTCGTGAGCGATCGCATGATGCAGCGGCACATGGCATTAAGCCTTCTCTCCGGCTCTGGAGTGCCGGTTGCTCTACTGGCGAAGAAGCCTATTCGCTGGCGATATTAGTACACCAACTAATTCCCGATCTGACAAAGTGGAATCTTTTCATTCTCGGAACAGACATTAATGCCGCCGCGATCGTAAAAGCCAAAGACGGTTTTTACAGTTCCTGGTCTTTTCGCGCTCTGGATGAAGAGATACAAGCAAAATATTTTCGTGTTCATCGAGACGGCTGGAAGCTGGATGAGACAATCTGCAAAATGGTGACCTTTGCCCCAGGCAATCTAGTAACCGATCATTTTCCAGCTTTTCAGCTCAACCTCAGCAATATCGATTTAATTATCTGCCGTAATGTTTTTATTTACTTCACTCCTGAAGTGATTGCCAAAGTGCTGAAAAAACTGAGTGGAGCACTCACTCCAAATGGCTATTTGATGACGGGTCACGCTGAGCTACACAGCCAAACGGTGGAGTGTTTTCAAACCAAGATTTTTCCTGAGTCATTTGTTTACCAGCGCTGTGATCACACGTTAGCAAAAAAGCAGCCTGTCGCTATCGATCGCAGCGAGCTAGTCAAGACTCAACTAAACACGCAAGCTACAAACTTAGATGGGACGCATTGCCAACCCAACCACGCGATCGCGTCCTCTACAACACCGCCACAGCCCAATCAAGACACCCTGGCTGAAGCAGAAAAATGCTTTTGCAAAGGGGATTATAGGAGCGCCATTCAAATTGCTCAACGAGCGATTGCTCAGAATCAACACTCGTTTGCCTTACATCATTTAACTGCTCAAGCTTACGCTAGCTTGGGAGAGAACGATCAGGTAAAGTATTACTGCGAAAAAGCGATCGACATTAATGCCCTAGCCATTTCACCATACTATTTACTGGCTCATACTGCTCGTGAGCAGGGTCAGCTAGAGCAAGCAAAAAATATGTTGAAGCGAATCATCTACTTAGACCCTACAGCTATTACTGCTTACTTAGAATTAAGCTCTCTCTACACGCAAGAAGGAGATGTGAGTAGAGCAAAAAAAATGCAGGCATCCGCTCTAGAGCTAATGCAGCAATCTGCTTTGGAAGTACCAGCACGTTAGGCTCAAGCAGTCTTCTTATAAATAGTAGATTCATTCAAATTCAATTGGTTTGAGACAACTTTTTGCTGCTAATCTTCTCACAAAGTAACGATTTGTAAGCATTTACTTTATCAATAGGCAAGCGCCACAGGTATGGGAATACTAGCGCTAGAAATGAACGTTAAACGTAGTTTTTAGAGTTAAAGAAACCTGGATAACAGTTGCTTAAGCAGATTTTGAGCTTTAAGACTGAGCCTCTAACGTTTCATTTGACTCAACTGC
>JBGTJW010000525.1:0-31519 GCA_041744955.1 Stenomitos sp.
CTTTTGTTACAAGGCAATGTTCGTTGAGCAGCAATTCTAGAGCGTATAGCCAGCGTTCGTAGTAACTAGAACTGAGATACTGACCAGGTGGCATGCGCTCAGAAGCATGACGAGTTTCGTCTACAGGGAAATAGTTCTTAAAGGTAGCAAAACTCATCGCGAACACCTTAGCTTCCCACTCGGAATGAAACACAGGTTCATCCACTTCGATCGGAATTGCTCCTAGATTATGCATACCACCTAAATCATGAGGACCATTCATTCTTTGTTCTCCTAAGCGACGAGTTCAGCCGGAGGAGTCGGCACTTGAACCTTTGCTGTACCGATCATGGCATTCCGGGTAACAAGAGCTGTGAGGACTGCTTCCGTCATTGTCTCTGTACCTGGTGGACGTTCGGGCAAAACCAAATAACGTAAATCTGCGTTGCTGTCCCAAACTCGCACCTCCACGTGAGCCGGGATTTCTAAACCAAATTCACGTAGAACACCACGGGAATCAATCACTGCACGAGAGCGATAGGCAAAAGATTTATACCAAGTTGGCGGTAAGCCCAGAATTGCCCATGGATAGCAAGAGCATAAAGTGCAAACAATGAGGTTGTGAACTTCTGGCGTATTTTCCACTACAACCATGTGTTCACTAGAAAATCCTGCTAGACCCAGCTCTGCAATGGCACTTGTGCCATCGGTAAGCAATCGCTGCTTAAAGCTGGGATCAACCCAAGCTCTGGCAACAATTCGCGCTCCATTGTGAGGTCCAATGCGATGCTCATAAGCATCAATAATGACATCAATAGTTGCTGGATCAATAATCCCCTTTTCGACAAGGAGCGACTCAATGGCCTTAACGCGGAGAGCAAGATCAGATTCAGAGTGTTGGCTAGGAGAACTCATCATACTTGGCGGCAGCATTTGAAAGTTGAGCAGAAACAAAGTTATTTGTTACAGCAAATTGTAGAGGAAGTGTACATATTTTGAATCGATCTCTACGCGATGGGTAAATCGAGCGGTTTAAGTGCCTCAGAAGCAGCACCAACTAGGCAAGGGGTCGACTTAAGCTTTGTAATCGATGAAACAAAATCTAAGTGAGTGATTCTAGCTTTTCGCTGCAAATATTCCATGGCGTTGAGAGCTGACCCATGAGCATCCCAGTCCGAACCTGCACAACAATCTTCAATGACATAGAAGAAGTAGTCATGCTGATGGGCATCAACGGCAGTGTAATGAACACAGACATTAGTAAGGGTTCCCATCAGCATGAGCGTATCTACTTTTAGTCCTCGTAGCAGCAAATTCAAGTCTGTTGCAAAAAAAGCACTATACCGGCGCTTCTCGATCGTAAACTCTCCCTTAAGAGGGTATAAAGCGGGGTGGAAATCTGTTCCTGGACGATTCTCTACACAATGAACTGGTTCTGCACCATCTAGTTCGCGTCCAAAATCTACCATCTGCTCACGATGGACTTCTTTGGTATGAATAATTGGTATTGCTGCTGCTCTCGCTACGGCTAGAACCTTCTCGGCTTTGAGAAGGACATCGGCTGCCCCAGCAGTCTGAAGCACCTCTCCCTGCAAAAAATCCTGCTGAAAATCAATCAGCAGTAAGGCTACTGATTGATGATTAAACTCTAAAGTCATGTTGCTTCATCCCATTCGGAATCATTTTTCACTGAACACCATGGTCCAAGCAGCCTTGCCTGAGATCCTATCCCATTCATTAGCGAATGAGCAACTTGAAAAGTCTCAATTGTTGGATCGTTAACTAACGAAGAGTTTCTATTGCTGATTCTGTGTGCAAGGTTACAAAATTTGCTGCTTGTATGAATTAACTTAGGTTGTTGCTGATCGGTGAGCAAGCTCAATACGGAAGCTAGATGCCAAAGTGAAGCAGCGAGGTTCACACAGCTTCCGGGTTCTCAGGGTTTAAGTAGGAAGGGTTAAGCAATGTGGATTAGGAATCTTCTAGTTTTTTCTTGTACCAGTTTTGTCCTTGCTTCCTGTAGCAGTACAACACCGACAGATACCGCTTCAAGCAGTCAACCATCCAGTGCTACTGCCCAACCGCTAACGACTGTCAAGGTTGGACATCTTGTTGCCCTGGATATGGCTCCTCTCTTTGTGGGTGTTGAGTCTGGATGCTTCAAGCAGAACGGACTGGCGGTTGAAACCGTTGCTTTTACCAACCCAGGAGACAATAATGCTGCCTTGGCAGGTAGTGCAGTCGATTTCAATATCAACCCTTTTACCTTGCCCTTCTTTGCTGCAGGTAGTGGTGTACCTATCAAAACGATTTCGGCGGCGGGTGGATGGGGAGTCATGCAGGTCATTGCCAAAAGTCAATACAAAATAAGGTCAGCCGAAGCTTTAGCTAGATACGTCAAGGACAACCCTGGCAAGAAGCTAAAGATCGCAACTCTTAGAGGTGACACGCTAGAACTGATCCTGCTGGATACTTTTGAGCAAGTGGGTCTCTCTGTCAACGACGTTGAAATGGTTTATTTCGATGACTTGCTAGCGATGGTCGATGCTTTTAGGCTTGATAAAGTGGATCTGCTTAGCCATATCAAGCCTTATACCACTCAGTTTGTCGAAAATGGCTCAGCAACCGTTGTCACTGACAATGCCAAAATTTGGTCGCCCAATACGCCCAATACTGTTGTTAGCGTGCTAGACAAAACCTTAACGGGGCGATCGCAAGTGGTTGAATCATACCTTAAGGGCATGCAGTGTGCAGCTAAGATTATCAACGAAAAGCCCCAAGAAGCTATCTCTCTGCTCAAAGGCGGTAATTATTATCGAGTGGACGATAAAGTCTTGCTGAAAGCATTTGAAACTCAGCCGGCTCCCATTACCTTTACGCCTGACCTGAAAGCAGTTCAGGGTGTTGTTGATGAAATGGTAAAGCTGAACTACATCAAAGCTGATGTACCTGCGAGTAAAATTTTCGATGTTTCCATCATCGAGAAGTTAGAAAAGCAATGAAGCAGTCAACAGCATGCCTCCTAACCAGGTCATAGGACGAAAGAGCAATGATGATCAACCAACTCTGGCAGTGGTGGAAGGGCTGGAGCCTTCCACTGCTTTGCGGGCTTTTTTCCTGTTTTGTACTAATTTGCATCTGGGAGTGGGTCGGCTCCAATCCAGCTAATCCCGTAACACAAGTACTTCCTCCTCCCTCTAAATTTCTACCAGTGCTGTTTGAGAGCGACTTTAAGATTGGCTTAGGCTCTCAATCGACATCGATTCACCAGTCTGTCTTCGTCACTTTGTTTCGGGTCTTTGCTGGCATGACCATTGCCTTTTTGGCTGCAATCGTTTGCGGAATGCTCATTAGTCTTTCGAAGTGGGCTGAACTGTTTATCCTTCCAGTGCTAGGAGTCATTGCTCCCATTGCTCCGATTGCTTGGGTTCCGCTTGCACTGGTTGTTTTTGGTATTAGCAACCTCACTGCAATCTTTATCGTGTTTATGGGGGTCTTCTTCACTCTCACCATTGCGACCGTAGCAGAAATTAAGCGGATTCCTGAGAATCTGCTGATTACAGCCAGAAACCTAGCAGGCAATCGATTCAATGTGTGGCGGATGGTTGTGATGCCGTCTGTGTTACCCAGCGTCTTTACACTTCTACGACTTAACTTTATTGCTGCTTGGATGGCTGTTCTGGCGGCGGAGATGACAGGACTGCGCGACGGGCTCGGTTCGGTTGTCATGACGGGTCGCAATTTGTTTAACAGCAACTTGATTCTCTTAGGCATTTGCATCATTGGCCTTTCCGGCTTTGCCGTTGACCGTCTGCTGCTTTTAATTCAGCAAAAGTTTTTCTGGTGGAAAGTATGAAACTAATAGAAGCCTTACCCATTGTTTTATCTTGCCAAAACCTCTCTAAAAGTTTTCGAGGTAGTCAGAAGCAGGAAACTGTTGTGCTTGCCGACATTAATCTTGAAATTCGTAAAGGAACATTTGTGACGATTCTGGGACAGTCTGGAGGAGGTAAATCAACTTTGCTAAAGTTGCTAGGTGGGTTTCTCCCTTCATCAGCAGGCGACGTTCTTTTTAATGGACAACGTCTAAAAGGCAATACTCCTGACATTGGTATGATCTTTCAAGATCATAATTTATACCCCTGGATGACCGTTGAACAAAACGTCGGCTTCGGCTTCAAAATTAAAGGCGAGAAACTGAGAAAGTATAAGCATTTAGTTCACGAAATTTTGAACACAGTAGAGTTATTCCATGCCCGTAAGTTATATCCTCATCAGTTGTCCGGTGGAATGAGGCAACGGGTCGCTATTGCTCGCTCAATCGTAGTCAAGCCAACGGTTCTTCTTCTAGATGAACCATTCTCTGCTCTAGATATTCAACTAAGACGGCGCTTGCAAGAATTTCTGCTGGCGCTCTGGAGTGAGATGCATACAACGATGATTCTGGTTACACACAATGTAGAAGAAGCAATTTTGCTAGGGCAAAATTTAGTCGTTGTCGGTGACAACCCTGGACGCATTGTGGAAGAGGTGGCAATTTCAGAGGCTCAGTACCGAGACCGCTACCATCCTGATTTTTTGCGTCTTCAACGTTATTTAGAATCTGTGCTTGAGGGCACCTCGAAAGAACAGGGAACTGACTATCATGAAGAAATACTAGCAATTGCTAGAAGCCAAAGAAATTGACAATCAATACAATACAGTTAGGACTTCAAACGCGCAGGGTATTGTGCCTTGTGTATTTTTATGATTGTTCTAGGATGTAGACGGTTGACCTCTGGTTTCGCCTTCATCATATTTAGGAAACTAAAGAGCTCATCATTATTACTGTAGACGTACTCCATCATTACATTATATTCACCTGTAACAGATGAGATATAGCTAACTTTCTCCATAGCAATCAAGGTATAAAGTGTAGCCTCAAAGAAGATAGGATCAACATCTAGTTCAATGTAAGCAACATTTGCGTACTTGATTTTCCCAGCGTTGATAAAGGCACTGATTTTAATAATGCCTTCGTCAAGTAACCGTTTAACTCGATACCGAACGGTTGCTTCGGGAACTTCTACTTCACGAGCGATTAAGCTATAGGAAACGCGACCATCTGCCTGCAAATACTCAATAATATCTAGATCGAGTTGGTCAATATTATAACTTTGAGTGTTAAGTAGGTTAATGTCATTATCAATGTTTCCCATCTTTTCGCTGACAGCCTAAACTATCTTTATTTTATAGTTTTAACCTCACTTCAAGACAAAAATCTACAGCACTGGATAGCAGTATCTACAAATTCATGCTCTTTGAATAGCGAATAGCAGCCATCGGGCTCGTGACATCAGTCTTTCTTTCTCTGGTTCACTAAAATTTCGATCAGCTAGATGCGAGCATAGCCGGTTCTGTCGCAAGAATTTTCAATGACGAACGAGCGCCATCGTTCACGCTGTTCTAAGCAATAATGCTAAAGATTACTTTGATAAACTTGACTTGAGGCACTGTGATAGGCGCTTACCAAGTTCTGTCCTTCCCACCTAATACACAGGTGCATCTCCTTTGAAAAACATTGTCTCCTGTGATTAGCAACGAAGGGTTGGTTCTGACTCCGACAACTGCCCTGATAGATTGCCCACCTTTAGACGTGATTTGTGTTCCTGGTGGTGGCAGCAGGCAAGTCGAAGTAATGAAAGATCCTGAAATACTGCACTTTTTGAGGTAACAAAGTACAACAGCTCAGTATGTTACGAGCGTCTGTACAGGCTCACTGATCTTGGCGGCGACTGGTCTACTGCAAGGTTATCAAGCCACGTGTCATTGGGCCTTTCGCGACCGACTGGCAATGCTAGGCGTTGATGTTGTCCCTTAACGAATGGTCATTGAGCACAACCGAGTCACAGGGGCAGGAGCCACCGCAGGAATTGATTTTGGCTTAACACTATTGGGTCCACTGTGTGGAGAGCAAGTTGCAAAGATGTCTCAACCCATGATGGAATATACACCTGAACCACTGTTCAAGGCAGGTACGCCAGAAACAGCAGGTGAGACAGTTGTGCAATCATTAATGCAGTTTAGTCAGCCTCTTCTGAAGGCATTCTTAGTTCAAACACAGAAGAGCGCTGCTCAGCTAAACGCAGAAAATAAGATTGGATAGTTGAAATCGATTAAAGCTGTTCCTCGATGGCATCACAGGCAGTTCCTACGCCATCCTCTTAAGCAGACTAGGGATTGCTCTCCTTTATGTACTGTTTGACAACTAACAAAAATTCGCGTAGAACAGGCGTAATATTGCCTGACCGCCAAGCGATCGCCACTTTAACACGTGGTGCTTCCCCTTTTAGTGGCTTGTAGACAACCCCTGCCCGTTGCAAATTTTGGAGTGAAGCCGGAACTAGCGCAACTCCCATGTTTGCTGAAACTAAGCCAATAATCGTTTGCATTTGCACTGCCTCTTGCACCACTTTCGGACTAAAGTTTGCCTGCTGACAAAAACTCACAATTTGATCATAAAAACCCGAACCAAGATGGCGTGGAAACAGAATAAAAGACTCATTGGTAAGTGAGCAAATGGGAATGTTTGTTTCACAGGCGAGTGGATGTACCTCAGCTAAGGCAACCACCAACGATTCTTGCAAAATCGGTTCTAATGCTAAACTCTCATCCTTAAGGGGTGGATGACAAAAACCAACCTCAATTTGATGCTTTTGTAAGGCCTCTTCCTGTTGGGTTGTGGTTAATTCCTGCAAGACAAGCTTCACATTTGGAAATTGCTCCCGGTATTGAGCCAAAATTGCGGGCAGAAGATCGTAAACAACGGTACTGGTAAAACCAACAACGAGAGTTCCAGTCTCACCTCTGCCTGCTCGTTGGGTATCGCTGATTGCTTGTTCTACCTGCGCCAATATGCGGTAAGCCGCCAGCAACAACGCTTGCCCTGCCTCGGTTAACTGCACCTGTCGTTTGGTGCGGCGGTCAAACAGTTCGACTCCTAACTCTACTTCTAGCTGCTTGATCTGTTGACTGAGCGGTGGTTGAGCGATATGCAACCGTTCGGCAGCGCGATTGAAGTGCAATTCTTCAGCGACTGCCACAAAGTAGCGCAGGTGACGTAGTTCCATTTTTGATATGTTTCTCGTCTTAAATCGATCAAATCATATATTGGACATGCCTAAAGATGCTTCCTATACTCCAAGAACAATCAATCAAGAGCTTTTAAGGGGAGCGAAAAGATGTTAGAGAATTTGAGAAGCCAGAAAATTACCCAGGGTTTGCAGCGATCGCCCAACCGTGCCCTGCTGCGTGCCGTTGGCTTCAAAGATGCCGACTTTACTAAACCCATTGTGGGCATTGCTAGTGCCCACAGTACCATCACCCCCTGCAACATGGGCATTGCACCATTAGCAACAGCAGCCGAAGTTGGCATTCGGGCAGGGGATGGAATGCCTCAATTGTTTGGCACCATCACCGTTAGCGATGGTATTTCGATGGGCACAGAGGGCATGAAATATTCGCTGGTCTCCCGTGATGTGATTGCAGACTCGATCGAAACCGTTTGCAATGCACAGAGTATGGATGGGGTGCTGGCGATCGGCGGTTGTGACAAAAATATGCCCGGTGCGATGATCGCGATGGCACGCATGAATATTCCGGCAATTTTTGTCTACGGTGGCACGATTAAACCAGGGCACCTAAATGGGCAAGCTTTAACTTTAGTGAGTGCCTTTGAAGCCGTGGGACAGTACAGCACGGGCAGAATGGATGAGGCGATGCTGTATGCGGTCGAGCGCAATGCCTGTCCGGGAGCGGGTTCTTGCGGCGGCATGTTCACGGCAAATACGATGTCGGCTGCTTTTGAAGCGATGGGCATGAGTTTGATGTATTCGTCTACGATGTCCACCATTGATCCAGAAAAAGCAGCCAGCACGGCACTAGCGGGAAAAGTGTTAGTTGAAGCGATTCGCAAACAGCTTTTGCCGCGAGACATCATTACGCGCCAAGCGCTTGAAAATGCCGTTTCAGTCGTCATGGCAGTGGGTGGCTCGACCAATGCAGTGTTGCATTTTTTAGCGATCGCCCATGCGGCTGAAGTACCGTTTACGATTGATGCTTTTGAAACCATTCGCGAGCGAGTGCCGGTGCTGTGTGACCTCAAACCATCAGGGCGTTATGTGGCGACTGATCTCCATGCTGCCGGTGGCATCCCCCAGGTGATGAAAATGCTGCTGACACACGGTCTACTGCATGGTGATTGCCTAACGATTACAGGAGACACGATCGCAGCACGTCTGCAAGACATTCCCGAAGCACCCCCTGCTCACCAGGATGTCATTCGCCCCTGGAGTAATCCAATCTATGCTCAAGGCCACCTGGCAATTCTTAAAGGTAATCTGGCAACGGAAGGAGCCGTTGCGAAAATTACGGGCGTTAAAAAGCCCCAAATGACAGGACCTGCACGAGTGTTTGAAGCCGAGGAAGACTGTTTAGCTACCATTCTTGCAGGCAAGATCAAGGCAGGCGATATCCTTGTGATTCGCTACGAAGGACCCAAAGGAGGACCCGGAATGCGAGAGATGCTGGCTCCGACTGCAGCAATTATTGGTGCGGGTCTAGGTGATGCCGTTGGACTGATTACCGATGGGCGTTTTTCGGGTGCTACGTATGGCATGGTTGTCGGTCACATTGCACCGGAGGCTTTTGTAGGCGGGACGATCGCGCTGGTGCAGGAAGGTGACAAAATTACCATTGATGCCCCAGCACGATCGCTGCACCTGCATGTGTCAGAGACAGAACTCGAACAACGCCGTGCTGCCTGGAAACCACCACTACTGCGTTATACACGAGGCGTACTTGCAAAATATGCCAGATTGGTTTCTACGAGTAGTTTAGGTGCGGTGACCGATTGAGTCCAGGATACTGCTGGAGTGTTAAGCGAACTATCATTGCTGCTATTTTGGGTGGTTTCGAGTCATGGAAAACTCCAACATTTCTCAAGTCAAAAGAGATAGCTTACTTATCCTGTCTAGTCAGTCCTAAAGTTAGGATAATATTTTCGTTGAATTGAATTAACGAGACTATGAAAGTAGAAGTTGTTCTACCTGATCCTGCATGGCAGGAATTGGATACGAAGCAATGAGCAAATTTGGGCTTGCTGGCCGACGTTACTTTCGGAAAAATCGTTTACCTGAGGTTAGAACCCACAATGTTCACACCTATGAAGTGGGTTCGTTTGAAATCACTCGCCATTTAGCTTTTCGTGACTACATGATTGCCCATTCTGATGATGCTCAGCAATACAGTGAATTAAAACGGCAGTTAGCAAAGCAGTATGCTCACGATATTGAAGGCTATGTGGATGGCAAAGATAAATTTGTCAAAGTGATGGAGCAAAAAGCACTGCTGTGGCGAGCAATGACTTGACGTAACGTTTAGAAACGATGATGGAGCGATTTCGCCAACTAGGAGCAATCGAAGTTTCCATCGTTTGATCTACAGTGGTGACTAGCAAAGTGATTTAAAGCCAAGCGTGATCAGTCTGCATCCTATAGCTTCTTGAAATAGCGGGCGATCGGTAATAACCTGAAACCGAGTTTTTCATAGGTATGCCGGGCGGGCGCATGACCTGGATCACCACCAGTTTCGACCATTGCAATCGACATTCCAGCTTTTTTCATCCAGTCAAGTGCGAATTGAGTTAGAGCACTACCAATGCCACAACCTTGAAAAGCGGGATCGACCGCAACCATGTGGATTTCACCCATGTAAGTCTCTGCATCGAGTTTTATAGCTACAAAGCCTGTAAGCGAGTCAGCCTCCATCGCCACCCATACATGGGTATCCTCAGCATTACAGACTGCTTCAACCGCCTTCTGCTGGCTCACACGCCAATCGTTGGGGTAGAATTCTCGGTAAACGTCAAGATCCATCACACTCTGAATCGATGCAAAGACCGGAGTCCAAGCTTGAAGCGAAAGACAAATGATGGCATCGAGCTGGTCAGCACTGTAGGGTTCAATTCGCATCGACTCGCAAACTCCAGTTGACGGCAATGAATTAATACAACTAATTTACAAGTTGATAGACGCCACCACGCTCTAACGCTCGTTTGTACGCTGGGCGAGCATGAATGCGATCACAAAATTCCATCAACCGGGAACGACTGTTATTTAACCCACCCCGCGCTACTGCTACTTCAATGGGAAAGCTCATCTGAATATCAGCCGCCGTAAATTTATTGCCAGCAAACCAGAGAGCTTTTCCCAGTTCTAATTCGAGATAATTCAAATGCTGAGTGATTTGAGGTGTGATGAATGCCTCTTTAGTACGACGTGTGATCATCTGCGCGATCGGTTTGACAAAGAACGGCATCGGTTGCTGTTCAATGCGATCGAAGACTAGCTTAAGTAGCAAAGGTGGCATCGCTGAGCCTTCAGCATAATGCAACCAGTACGTATAGCGCGATCGTTCTGGTGTAGCGGGTGGCGGTGCTAATCGCCCCTCACCGTATTGTTCTACCAGGTAGTCAATGATGGCTCCAGATTCCGCTAATGTGAGCGTTCCATCGGTGATCACAGGCGACTTACCTAGAGGATGTACCTGCCGCAACGATACAGGTGCTAGCAGTGTTTTGGGGTCACGTTTGTAGTACTTAATGTCATACTCTAAACCCAGTTCTTCCAGTAGCCACAGGATACGCTGGGAACGAGAATTATCCAAGTGATGAACAGTAATCATTTGCTTTCTCCATCTAGTGAGTAATCAATACGATGACTGTCGTCCAGTTCAGAGGAGAGGTGATTAAGAACAAGGAGATCAGGTGGGTTCTCTGGCTAGCGATAAAGCCCTAAATCTACATCTGATTTGGGTGTATGGTTGCCTCTTGCCCTTGAACTTCCCAGAGCGATCGCCACAATCCTCTTAAGTGACTGCAAGCGATCAACAACATGAATGAACTTACTGAGCCATCTTGCTTCGTCCTAGCGCTGGTTCTAAACAACAATTGGGTGCACTGAAGCAGCAAAACTCACAACTTCAGTGCACCCGCGACAGCTTGCCAATCTGGAACTAATCTTAACTGCTTCAGTCCAGGTTCAGCGCTTGCGATCCATTTTCACCCGCTTATTGGGGTCTTGCTTGTAAACCCAGGATAGGAATTTTTGTAGCTGTGAGTCTTGCTTTAGCTTCTCCAAAGTATTTAGGTGTATTGCCAGGTGAGAGTTGTCATAGAGCGTGTGGATTTGTCGGTGGCAGGCAGAGCAAATTTGAATCGTGGGACTGGGGTCAAGACCTTTGCGTTTCGTCTTTTGACGGGGAATCAGGTGGTGTTCGGTGAGAGCAGGCATTGCTCGATGGCAAAGTTCGCAGGGCGGCGGCATCGCTGAGAAAGCAGTGAATAGTGGAGGACGGTAACACGTACCTTGATCTTAACGACCGCCCTCTCAGTACGACATCATCACCCCACTCGGTTTACCTCCATCACACAGCCTGCAAAGGCTTTACTTCACCACAAAGTATAGCAATCGAGGGGAAGGTTAGGACAGTTGCCTGAAGGCGTTATCGACGGCATCCCAAAGATGCTCAAATTGCTTCAACGTCTTGTGAAGGTAATGCTTGAGACGCGCCCAAAATTTCTCAATCTTGTTCAAGTCTGGAGAATAAGGCGGCAAAAACAGCAGGGTACAACCAGCTTGCTCAATCAACTCGCGAATCAGCGTCGACTTGTGAAAGCTGGCATTATCCATCACCACGACTTGCCCTGGCTTTAATTGCTCCACCAGACACTGCTGCACCCAGGTTTCCACCAAAGCCATATCGCAGTAGCCCTTGAAGGTCAGCGGTGCCACCACTTGCCGCTGGCACCAGGCGGCAATCATGCTGATGCGCTGAGTGCGGTGCCCTCACTTCAAGGCCTCAAACCGCTCCGCTTGAGCACACCAACCATAGGCATAGTCTTCCGTGTCATCCACCCCGGCTTCGTCTACGTAAACGAGTTGCTCCGCTGAGTAGCCTTGCAACTGAGCGAGGAAGGCCTGCCGTTGCGCTTCATCGCGCGCTTGATAGCCATCACTCTTTTTTTACGGGTGAACCCAATCCGCCTTAAGGCTTTGCTGATAGCGTGGTCGCTAATCGGTTCACGCCACTGCGCCGCCATGCCCTTCTGCGTCAGATCTCCATACTCCGTTGCAAAGGCTCGAAACGCCTCTAAGTCGGCGATCTTGCCTTGAGGACCGCGTCGGTAAGCGCGAATGGCGCTGACTGAACCGGTTTCTTCCCGTCGTTTGAGCCATAAGTTGATGGTGTTGCGGCTGATGTTGAACAGGCGACTGACATGGCTTTTACGGTGTCCGCTATCAAAGGCATCGAGCACTTTTTGACGTAGGTCATCGCTGTAGGGATTAGGCAGGGCAGGGGGAAGTGAGTGGAAATGCCTCTACATTCTGTCCTAACTAAACCCTCGATTGCTATAAATGGCTCCCTTTGGTCTTGATCATCACTCTCTGTCAAACCGGCTCTACTGGAGCCTGCCAACTAACCTTAAATTGTGCTGAGACAGAAGAAGCTTCATCTCAAACAGGGCAGATGCGGCTCCAAGACAACGGCGTTTACCCCAAGGGGGAACTGCTTCGCAATGCTCCCGCCAATTTCATGCTCTATTGTCACGCCGCATACCTGTCACTCTCAGAGTGAGGTGATCAGAGGGAGAAACAGTGATACCGCGACGGATCGGACGCACCGGTCTGGCATGAACCAGCGACAGCTCAAAATTAGACATGATCCCATACAGCACCAGCTTCATTTCAAAGAGGGCAAAAGCGGCACCAATACAGCGACGATCGCCGCCACCAAAGGGTAAATACTCGTAGGGTGAATACTGCCGCTCTAAAAACCGTTCGGGTCTAAATTGCTTCGGTTCGGGGTAAACAGACTCACGATGATGCGCGAGGTAGATAGATGGCATAATCACCGTTCCCGGTTCTAACGGGTAGCCTGCAATGTCGATCGGCTGTTTCACAAGGCGCGGAAAGGCACTAAGCGCAATGGGATACAGCCGCAGCGTCTCCTGACACACGGCTTGGAGGTAGGGTAAGCGGGCAATCGCCATTGGGTCAGCAGCAGCACCCAGCGCTTCAATTTCTGCCAGTAGCTTGGTTTGCACATCCGGCAGGGAGACAAGCCAGTACAGTGCCCAGGCTAAAGCAGAGGCAGTGGTTTCATGTCCAGCAAACAGCAGGGTAATCAGTTCATCCCGCAACTCCACAGCACTCATTGGGTGCCCTTCAGGATCACGGGCTGCCATCAGTAGTGCCAGAATGTCTGTTCGTCCGCTGTCGGGTTGGTGGCAGCGATCGCGAATTTCGGCATAGAGCAACGCATCGACTTGCTGTCGCCGTTGCAAAAATTTCCCCCAGGGACTCCAGCCCCACTCCTTCTGCAAGAACGGGTAAAACAAAAACATTGCACCGAGTGGCGAACCAAACCCATCCAGCATCCGGCTCATGGTCTGGCGCAACTGCTCATACCGTTGTCCTTCCTCCAGCCCAAACACTGCCCGCAAAATTACCTGCAGGGAAAGGGACTGCATCGCTGGACGCACTGCAAAGACTGTGCCAACCTTCCAGGCACTGGTGACTGCGGCTGTGATGTGCCCAATTACTTGTGCATAGGAACGCATACGATCGCCATGAAAGGGCGGCATCAAAAGTTGTCGCTGCTGTTGGTGTGCGGCTCCTTCCAGCAGGACAAGCCCATGTTCGCCAATCAGCTCTTTCAAGATTTGGTTGCCTCGTCCCGCGCTTAGCTGCTCTGGCTTGGCAGTGAAAATGGCTTCCAACGCCTGAGGACTGCTGAAGTAGACCAAAGGCAGTTTTGCATCGGGCTGAGAGACGCGGTAATCATCCCCATACGCTTTACGACGTGCCTCGATTGTTTCAAGCGGTTGAAAGAGAAAACGCAACCCCCAAAGGCGACGCTGCCAGATCGATGTTTGAGGCGGACCGTTGAGCGAACGACGAGAGGTACTTACCATAATCCGTTTAAATTTATGAGGACGAGCGGGTGCTGAAAGTGACAGTCGCATCTTCCAGGGTAAGAGCTCACGCTAGTCTCTGGGTTCTTTCTCATAGTATCTAGTCCATCAGCTACACCGCCTAGCTACCCTTTGTTAAATGGTTGATCCAGTTCTGCCTTGACAGCGAAGCCTGAGACAGCAATAGACCAACCATCACGCTCTAATCAACGGCTTGGTGATCGCCTTACTCTCAACTAACCAACCTGAGTTCGGGTTAAGCCGGGAGCAAGAGATTGTGGTTGATCGCAATCGACGACTTCTTCGGCTGGTGGCAGTAGGCAATCAAGCCACCCAGAATGTTGACAAAGCAGTTCACCGGAGAGCGATGACGCGAATGCTCAATCTGCGAAATGTTCTTCAACTGGTCAATAATCGTTTCGTGTGAATGAGCAAAAAATATGGCACAATTTGCAAATGAATGGCACAGTCTTTCGAAGCCAGAGTCCACCAGTGTTCAAGCTTCTAGCCTACTTCTAGTCACTGCCGCTTAGACACAGCTCATCTAGGCTGTTAGAAGCTAGAACGCTTATTTAGAGTTGCGCTGACCGATTGCGCCATCGATTTACGAATTGCGCCATATTTTTTGCTCATTCACACCTGGGCAACCCACCAAAACCTGGGCGTTTGGCAGAACGGTGATGCATCTCCCTCTTAAGGAGACTGACGTCGGTTCAACTCCTACAGCGCCCACCAACCCTTGCCCCTGTGACGTAATGGGCAGACGTGTCCGGCTTAAAACTGGAATCTTTGCGAGTAACTCCTTCGGAGACGCTGCGCGAACGAGTCTCGCCGGGGGTATTGCGGGGATAGAGCAAGAGCGGCTCGGCAGTCTCATAAGCTGCATACGGTGAGTGCAACTCTCACCCCCGCTACCAATCAAGCTTCTGTGGCTCAATTGGCAGAGCAATCGCCTTGTAAGCGATGGGTTGCAGGTTCGACTCCTGTCAGAAGCTCTCACTGGCAACGGTGAAATGTCGGTAGTGTAGTGGCGGCACGGAGAGTTTTGAAGGCTCTCAGGTGTGGGTTCTCAGGTGTGGGTTCGAGTCCCGACCGACAACGGCATTTTAGCTTTTGTGCGATCGCGGTTTACCCAAATCGGAGCATCAGGGTCGAACCGTAAGAATCGCTGCCATAAACAATAAGCAACAGGAGCGAGTGCCATTGGGGTACCTGGATGTCCTGACTTTGCTTGCTGTACAGCATCCATCGATAGGGTACGCATCGTGTTGATACATAACTCATCAAGCTGTGCTTGATTATCGGTTTGCATTTGAGCAATCACTGATTTTTCCTCCAGATCTACCGGAATGGTGTTTGCAATCGCTACGTATAGAACAGATTGCTATCAATTGCCTGAATTACAATTTGACAGAATATTTAGTTGGTTCATAACCTTTCCTCCTGATGTTTGAGGAATAGAGTGACAATTAGTTAGACAGTACTGATTCATGTTCAGGCTCTTTTCTGATTCCGTGCTGAAATCAGATTGCTTCAACACTATTGGCTGTCTAGTACTGAAGTTAACTTGAGAGGCAGCATCAACATCATGACTGGCGAATCCTCTCGTGACTGGTTCAAAAGCTGACTGATTAACACCAATCGAAGAGTTTGAATTGTAAAAGTGAAGAACCAGACAGCAGATTGGGTTGATTGATTGCTGTAGCTATTTACAGGCGTGATTTAATGGAGCTTACTAAATAGTAGTTTGCATCCTCAAAACCAACTTTTCCAGTAAAGATAGCTATCTTAAGGTTAAACTTAATAGACTTGTTATTCCAAAAATTGGAGGTTATCTTAGTATCTGTTGGGGAGGAATCTTCTACTTCGACGACACTGACGGCAACTATGATGCACCTCTAACTGAATGGAATAGTGGGATGTACCAGTTTCGTAAGAAATTAAAATTATTCCTAGAAACGCAGTAGCAACGCCACTTAGAAAGATAATGAGTGTCATCAGTGCTAACCAGTTGATGTTGGTGGTAACTGCTATCGCGATCACCAGCATATCCAACATAAATATCAGAATGGATAAATAGATTAGTAGGATGGCATCGTGAACGAAGTGATGATGTTTGAACAGATCAAGTAATAGAACCTCAAGTTCTGGTAGATGTTGTGTTTCGATGTCATCTTCATTGATATGAACACTCCGAAGTTTGATTATTTTCTGATTTACAGTGAGGATGCGATCGCCAATCGAGTTATATTGAATAATCAATCCATTGACAATCAACACACAGGCTGTGACCAGTAAAACTGGAGCAATAATTAGACCGATTATCTTAGTGACTCCCTCGATCGAGTTCATACCACACTCCCTTTAGTAAATTCATGCGCGTAGCAACAAAACTGTTACTGATTGACATCTCTCAGTACAATTCTGCACACGGATAGAGGGCTTCTACACAAACTTACATTTAAGCAGAATAAGACTGGATAGAAGCCCTCCGTAATCGATAGTGTCTGCTACTACAAACCCATCTTCTTTAAAGCACTTTCACTACTAGATCTCAACCAGCTTGACTAGCTAGGGCAGCAACTCGTTGAATTGCCTCGACCTGAGTTGGATAACAGTGGATCACGGATGCTAAATCAGCCGGTGTCATCTTTTGCATGACTGCCAAGGTGAGTAGAGGTAGGGATTCACCTGCATGGGCGGCAACAAAAGTCGCCCCAACAATGATTCCCTTTTGTGTGTATAGAGCAATGAACCCATCTGCTTCCCCGTCGATCATTGCCCGCTCAACCTGCCCTAGTTCTAACCGATGGGTATCGATAGCAATTTCGCGCTCTGCCCCTGTTTGAGGAGTGAGTCCAACATGAGCGACCTCCGGATCGGTGTAGGTGCAGCGTGGGATGATCAGTTCTGATACCCGCTTTTCAGCTCCGTCGATCGCATTGGCAACCGCTAGTCCTGCTGTCGCGATCGCTGCATGGGTATACTTCTCTGGCAACGCCACATCACCAGCCGCATACACAGTTGGATTCGTGGTCTGTAGATAGTCATTGGTTTCGACTCCAGAGGCGTTGAACTTCACCCCAGCTACCTCTAAACCCATTCCGTCTACGTTGACCTTTCTACCAGTAGCAATTAGGAGTACGTCGTAGGCTAACTCCGTCCCGTTACTCAGGGTCAGTCGCTGCTGTTCACCATCTACCCTCGTCGCCTTTGTATTGAGGTGCAGCCGCACCCCTTCCGCTTGCAACTGCCTGGTTATCACCTCTGATGCCTCGACTGGCTCAGCTAATAGCAAGCGTTCTCCACTACCAATCAAATCGACCTCGCTGCCCAACCGACAAAATGCCTGAGCCAGTTCGCAGTTTACGGTACCAGCCCCAATACAGACCAGCCGTTGAGGAAGCTCAGACAACTCAAATACGGTTTCGTTCGTTAGATAATGCGCTGTGTCTAACCCTGGTAAATTGGGAACTGCGGGTTTGCTGCCTGAAGCAATGACGGCTTTCTTAAAGCGTAGCGTCTGTTCCTTGACTGCGATCGCATCAGAACTCACAAAGTGAGCATCGCCAAGAAACAGGTCAATCCCAGCCTCAGCCATAACCGACACTGCATCAAAGCTGCCGCTAAAGGCTCGCATCTCCCGAACTCGCGTCATGACTGAAGCAAAGTTGACTTGGGGCACAGCACCGAGTGTGTAGCCAAATTTTTCGCCATCGCGTGCTTGATACACTGCCCTGGCAACTCGGATGAGGGACTTGCTTGGGGTACAGCCAAAGTTAACGCAGGTGCCACCCATCAGGTTTCGCTCAACCACCGCGACGGTGTGACCTGCCTGAATCGCTGCCACCGCAGCCGTCAAACCAGCAGGACCACCTCCAATCACCACTAAGTCGTATCGGTCTTTCGGTTGGGGCGATTGCCAATCGGTTGGGTGCCCTTGAGCGATCGTCTTGCGGTTGGGGGCATCGAAGGGAGCGATCGTTGCAGTAGACATAAATTACCTCGTTTGATGAGAGAAGGAAAAACTTGAAAACTAGAAGACGCATTGCGGCAATGCGTTAGATTTTCGGAAAGACATAAATCGGTATCGTTGTAATGAATTTATAGATTGCATTTGTACGCACAATGGGAATCCAGTCGTAGAGCACCATCTCTACGGGATGCCATAGCCCCACCCAACCAATGATCGTAAATCCCTCTCTAAAAACACTGCGAATGAATTCAGGGATAAACGACAGAAATTGAGCATTAAACAGGTTAGACAGCAAAAGACATACTGTCAGAAAAGTTAAGCCATTCAACAACGATCGCCAGCAAAATTGCCGCAGTAGCTGTAGCTTACATTCGTTGTTTTTGATGTTTAGGCGGCAGTATTGATTCATGGCTTTCAGAATCTCCTGTTCAAGATCTGGCTTGATTTGCTCAGCAGGCAATAGCAAGGTTAGGCGCATTTTACGGTTTAGAGACTGAGACTCTAATTGACGCAACAATCTTGTTAGAACAGATTCACCCATAACCTCCAGTTCGTTATTCGAGAAGGGATTCATTTCTGGAGCATTAAAGAGATGATTAATACTGTTTAGCTCCATAACAATGTCAAACTTGTCTGAGCGATGCATAACGTGAAAAACTCATTAGTATTAAGAAGGCGATTGCGATCGGTTTAGAAAAGGGAGTACTCCTTTTTGGTCGTGGTAGGGTGAGTCAAGATAGGGAAAGCTCAACGGCAAGTGATGAGGAGAATCGACGCGATCGGTTAATGGAGTGTTAGCAACGATCGTCATCATTATGTCAAAAACATCGTCATTGAGAGTGCGACCATTCAGCCCAGCAAAGCTAAAACTTGCGGCAGTACTGGGGCAATAAGTCAGGACATCGGGAAGCAAAAGATTTGCAATCTGTAAACCATAAGCTTGAGGATTTGCTGCTGTGCCAGCTATCTCTGTAGCTTTGGCAACAACGTTAGCAACCCGAGTCTGGAGGTTAGCTCGATCGTCTTTGGGATGAGTGCGGTTATGCTGTTCGCTCCATTCATCCTCTTGATTAAAGATTGGTTGCAGCAGTGGCATTCCCTGTCGATTTACCTGTTGCTGCGGGACATGTCCAAACAGCGAAACCGTCGTCCAAACTCGAATGACCTCTGTGTTCAGCTTATAATTTGGCACCTCCAGCACAATTCCTGAAACATTTCGGCGATCGAACCAATTCTGTGGCGGTTCAGAGGTGGGATGTTCGAGCCGATTTTCAGAGATTGCGCTGAGAAATTTTGCCAAACCTCCGGCATCTGCAAAGAAGGGATCAGCAGCAAGCCCAGCCCAAATTCGCCCTCCATTTGCAACGCTGATTACTTCGCCAGTCAATCCTTCAGCAATTAATTCTCCCATCGCACCATTGGAAGTTCTGGCAGTTTCGCCTTCGGCAACCCGTACCTGCATAAATTGCACATTGTTACCATTGGGGTTGCCGAAAGTGATGCGGTAACTGATGTCTTCAAGCACATCATTATTCAAATCGATGTTGAATTCGTACAAAGCATCATTTGGACGAAAGGTTATTGGTGAAGAGAGTCCAGCGTCCGGATTAACGGTCAAGATCAAAACAGTGGTATCTGAGTTCTCTCCCGGAAAAACGTAGAGATCGCTTAGGTCAACACGACCATCTTCACGGGCAGTCGGCGAATCAAAATGATGAGACATGACTATTTCTCAATGAATTACAGTTCGACTAACTACGATCAATCCTGAAATAGGCGAACTAAATTACTCTCAGTGGCATAACTGTTGATGTTTTGTAGCAACAACGCCAACTCTGAATGCCCAACAAATCAGTTGGCATCAACCTTCTCGTTAGGGTTCACGCCATCGGTAATCTGCTGGTACCCAGTCATAGCCTTGATTTGCTGCACGGATATGCCCAACGCCTGGAAAGGGAAAATGCGCGCCTGCTACCAAGAGCCTTGATGCTTCTGCTCTCGCAAACTGTTCTTTTCGTTGTGCAGCGGCAGCATTGGCATCAACATCATAAGCAACCGTGATTTCTGGTTTGGGAAATTGCACCGAAGCAAAGTGAACAATATCGCCCCAAAACTCAATGCTCTCGCCCTTGCTTGCCGCTATATAGAAGCTATGACCAGGTGTGTGTCCGGGTGTAGGATGCGCCATGATTCCCGGTAGAAGGGTTGCCTTGCCAGAAAACGATTTCAGCTTGCCTGCATCTAAATAAGGTTTGACAGTTTTCGCGGCTTCGTCAAAGTACTTTTCAGCAACGTTGAATCGCGTGGCATTCGCCCGATCGAACCAGAAATCGACATCAGGCTTGCCAACATAAATTGTGGCGTTGGGAAATACCAGTTGACCTGCTTTGACCAGACCGCCGCTGTGATCGGTATGAATATGAGTCAGGAGGATTGCATCAACTTCGCTGGGAGCATAGCCTGCTGCCTTCAGCGATGTCTGAAGCTTGCCGCCTAGCTTTGGACCAAAGAAGGTTCCGGCTCCTGTATCTACTAACACTTGTTGATCTCCAGTGTCAATCAGGAAGACATTAATCGATGCTTCAATAGGATTGGTTAGAAAGCTTTTCTGAAGCAGGCGATCGGTTTCTGCTGAGTTCGTATTAGCCAGAATCGTATGGAGATCTTGAGGTAATGTACCATCGCTCAGTGCTGTAATTGTGAAATCACCTAACTTGAATGGATAGACACCGGGTACTTGAGCATTCACATTTTTGCCTAGTGCTATCTCTAGAAAGCTGCAAGAGGTCGCAATCATTAGCACTGCGACTATAACAGCTATCATCAGTTTAGAAAACATATTAAGATCCTTTTAGTGGTAATTAAAACTGAATCCAAGCTGATTAAAAGATTAAAAATCTCTAACTTCGTCTACTCAAAACGTATAAAGTTTAAATGCCAGTTTCTTTCAGATTCTTAGGGCAGTTTGTCAGACTCTTGCGCTTCTCACTTGAAATTGAGCAATCGCCCTTCAGCGTTTGGAAACACTCGCCTGTCTGAACATCCCAAAGCTTAGTCGTTCTGTCCTGGCTACTGGTCGCTAGAATGCGTCCATCGGGGCTAAAACAAACTGAATAGATCCAACTTGAGTGTCCCTGCAAGATGTTGAGGCACTGACCACTCTGCACATCCCATATTCGTACTGAAAAATCAGAACTGCTGTTAGCTAGCGTCTTACCGTCTAGGCTGAAACAAACTGAAGTCATCCAATGGGGTGTCACTGTATTTTCATCAATTCCGCTAATCCCTAAATTCCACTTTTGCCACAGATTAATCTGCTGAGATTCTTGAGATTCTGAGGTTTCAGATCGAGAGGTCGGTCGGATGTAATCATTCTTGCTCATCTCCAGTCCAAAGGACTGAAACACTGTTTGCAGTGAATATCGGTCTACGGGTTCTACGCAGCCCAATACTTTGGAGATGGTCCGTGAGGATAATTCTGTCCGTTCGCTTAATTCTTCCAACGTAAAGCGATCGCCAGCATTCTCTTCAAATTCCACCTGTGATTTTGCAGTTTGAAGTTTGTTCCATCCATACAGTGTCAGAATCACCCCTCGTTCGCGGCTGCGAGACGTAACTTGAGTTTGGTAGTCTCGTTCTACAAAGTCAGGTTTTGGCTGGTAGGATACAGGGGACTTTGGCATTTTCAGTGCGGCATTCGTCATTGATTCTCCCTCCTTTGTGCAGTCATAATTTGTTTACAAGCCTTGGCGATTATGAAAAATCCCCTGATTCAACAATTGCAGCCAGTAGTGGCTCAATTTCTAAAGCGTTGCGATATCGAGTGCCATTGATGAATAAAGCTGGAGCGTGGGTCACTCCGCTGCGTATTCCACTTTCGATATCTTGATTAATGCGATCGAGATACGTCCCTCTTGCAATATCCCGCAGAAATTGAGGAACGTTAAGTCCTAAACGATCAGCGTACTCGGCAAGATAGCCATTCTCTAAAGCTTGTTGATGCTCCAGTAAGATTTCGTACATCTGCCAAAACTGACCTTGTGCTCCTGCTGCTTCTGTCGCTGCTGCTGCCTTTTGAGCTTGAGGATGGATGTGAGTTTGAGGAAAATGCCGGAATACAAAGCATAAAGAATCTCTCCCATATAGGGTCGCCTCAAACTGGCGTTGAATTGCCTTAATTGAGGTATAAAGTTCACCACATTGAGAACATTGATAATCCCCATACTCAACGAGCACAACACGGGCATTCAATGATCCTTGCCGGTGGTCTTGCTCAGAAGGGGGTACAACTAACTGATTGTGATCTGCTTCGCAGTTACCGCAAGGGTCGCTAGGTGCGTCATCAGGAATAACATTGCTCATTCTAAACCTTGAGGAAAAGAGGATTAATCGTGCAAGAAGCACGCTGAAATCTCTTTCCTTCATCCCGTATCATGTGTATAGCTTTAATGTACGAGACTCACTTAACGCTGTCGTCAATTCGTGGTTTGTATTTTAGGTAGCAAGACGATTGAGGATTAGTCAATTTGCAGCATTAGAACGAATCAAACTTTAGTTCGGGTTTAGATCAAACTCAGGTTTGATTGTCTACCTCCATAGACAAAATCCCTCGCTTCAGAGTAGTAGCTGGCTATGATTGTCAATCCAGGTTAGAAGTACTATTTCACCTTTATAAACTCGCAATTCCGCGTTTCAATGCAATGATGGCTGCTTGGGTGCGATCTTTGACCTCTAGCTTGCTTAAAATTCGGTTGATATGAGTTTTCACCGTACTTTCGCTGATCGTTAGCGCAGTGCTAATTTCTTGATTGCTCATTCCCTGTCCGACTAAACGAAGCACTTCTAGCTCACGATCGCTCAATTCTGGACCAGTCACCCGCTGAACTAGCTTGGCAGCCACGTTGGGGGGAACATACCGTTGCCCCCTGTTCACTGTACGAATTGCTGCCAATAGTTCCTCTGGCTCAGAGTCTTTCAGTAAATATCCCTTTGCCCCGGCTCGCAATCCTTGATAAATCTCTTCATCAGTGTCATACGTGCTCAGCACCATAATCTGGGCGTTAGGGAACTCACTGCGAATCACTGTAATCGCCTCAACACCGCCCATCTCAGGCATCCGTAGATCCATCAAAGTCACATCAGGCTGCTGTTGCTGAAACACTGCGATCGCCTCATGCCCATTTCGCCCCTGACCCACAATGACGATGTCTGAAGCCTTCTCTAACATCCCAATCAAACCCCGAAGGACAACGGGATGATCGTCCACAACCAGAACGCGAATGTGACTGGGCTGACTCATGCTGACTTACTCCCGATTAATAGATACCGTGATCTCGGTCCCTTGCCCTAAATGGCTTTGAATCTTTAACTCAGCTCTGATGCGTTCAGCCCGTTGTACTATCCCCAGCAGACCAAAGCCATTTCTCATCGCCTGGTTTTCTACATCAAATCCCTGCCCATTGTCTTTTATTCGTAAGCTGCATTGGGTCGGTTCATAGACCAGTTCAATGCGGATTTCATGCGCCTCAGCATATTTGATTGCATTGGTCAAAGCTTCCTGCCCAATCCGAAACAGATTATTCTCCAAATCGGAGGATAGAGGATAGGGCGTACCAATGACTTCGTAGACGATTTGGGTTGCGATTGAGGAGTCCAATTGAGCAGCAAGACGGCTTAGGGCATCCTGTAAGTTACTACTCTCTAAAAGGTGCGGACGGTGTAGTGCCTCTACTGAACGACGTGCCTCCGCAAGCCCAGAACGAGCTAAGTCGAGGATCTGAGTGAGGAGAGTTTGCGCTTTTTCTGGATCTGCCGTTACCTCATCGGAGGCAGATCGAGTATGAATGATAATCCCTGTAAATGCCTGTGCTAAAGTGTCGTGAATTTCCCGTGCCATGTGGTTGCGCTCTTCTAGAATGGAGGCTTCTTCGGCACGTTTGCGATCGTCAATGTCAGCGTGGGTTCCCAACATCCGCATGGGTTGACCTGATTCGTCCCAGGCAACAATTTTGCCAACAGAAAGAGTCCATTTCCACCGACCATCCTGGGTACGCTGGCGATACTCTGCTTGATAGCTGGGGATTTCTCCAGCAATGTAAGCACGGTAGGTTGCGACAACTGATTCTCTGTCGTCAGGATGCAAACGGGCAATCCATTCGGAAATGGGTTCGTGGAATGTTGCTGGATCGTAGCCCAGCATTAAAGCATATTCCGGGTTAAAAATTCTTTCTTCAGTTTTTAAATCGAGATCGTAGAGTCCCTGATTTGTGGCTGTTAGTGCTAGGCGCAGCCGTTCTTCACTATTTTGTAGAGCGGCTTCTGCTTGTTTGCGATCGCTAATATCTGAAATCACACATTCCATGTATCCATCGGCTGTATTCAGACAAAAGGAGTAAAGTCCCCACAATAGCGCGCCATTTCGTTTTCGTATCTGCACTTCAATGTTTCGCACATTCTTATCAAAGATTTGCAGTTCACCCAGATGCGGGTGCAATACAACTGGATTCACATAAAAGTCTGTCGTGCGTTTGATGCCAATAATCTCATCGGGTGAATCAAAGCCAAACAGCTCCACCAGGCGTTGATTGGCATCGAGAATTAATCCATCAGAAAGGCGCGTTCGGAAGATGCAGACCTGTGAGTTTTCAAAGATATTGCGGAACTTAGCTTCACTGCGCTGTAGGGCTGCCGTTCGTTCCGCTACCTGTTGCTCTAAGGTACGATTGTAATCGGCTAGCAGTTGTTCTGCTTGTCTCCGCTCAGTGATGTCTTGAAAGGCTGTCAGCGCATAAGCGACATTGCCCTGCTCATCAAAGATAGGAGTTCCCCACACCTCAACTGGAATGATTGCGCTGTTTTGGTGAATTTCCAGATCGTCAACTGTGGTGCGTTCGCCGCTCAACGCCCGGATAGTGGGTAGTTCTTCAGTGGGATATTGTTGATTTGTTCCCGCCCGATAAAGTTGATAAGCCTCTGCAAGTTGCTCCAGTGTTACGGAAGGATCAGTTCCTTTGCCCACTAACTGAATTGCCCGTTGATTGAAGTAGTAAGGGCGACTAGTCACATCCACGACAGCAATGCCCACCGGGATTGCTTCTAGAAATTGAGTCATCCTACTTTCGCTAGCGCGTAGCCTGGAGTATAGTTTGGCATTTTCGATCGCAATGGCTGCTTGAGTCGATAGTAGATGTAAGACTTGCGATCGCTCCGGTGTAAATGCTCCAGTTGCTAACTGATTTTCCAGATACAACACGCCGACCAGCTTACTTTGGTTCAGCAGTGGTAAACAGAAGACCGACTGAGTTTGATTGTGCTGAATGTATGACTCATTGATAAAATTACCTTCATGAGTTGCATCGTTCAAGATGACAGATTCATGAGTTCGGATCACATACTGAATAATAGATGCGGGTAAACGAGTTGCGATCGGAATCGATTGCAGCACTCGCGTAGCACAAACCTGCTCACCCTCATCGAGTTCACAAGCAGCTTCAATCACCCAGTCGCCTGAGTTCTCCAGAATTAGAAATCCGGTTTGTGCCCCAGCGTTCTCAATTAAAATCTGCATCAGAGAGCCAAGTAACCGATCCAGTTCAATTTCACTCGAAATCGCTTGGGATGCCTTCAGTACTGCTGCCAAGTCGAAAGCGCTGTCTAAGCGAGTAGAGATGGTTTCAGAAGCTGTGCGAATTGCCGTGGAATCAACGCTCGACGACGGAGGAAAAAACTGCGGGTAGCGAGTTTCTAAATCTTTGACTTTTGCAGTTGCTCCCCATTTCACATAACTGTAATGAGCTTCATTAATATACAGCCTGGTAATTTTCTCATTTTTTCTATGCAGCCAAAATTTGGCATACAATTCGTTTGCCAGGGCTTCATTTTGCATAAATTCATTTTCAACCGCCGACTGAATTCCACGCTCATAGAATTCCATCGCCTCGATATGGTTGCCACTGATCCTCGCCATTTCTGCAGAAATTAACAGATATTGATGCAGGAAATTTTCTGGACAGTTCTTAGCCCAAATTCTCATTTTGCCGTGTAGGTCTGTCAACTGGTTCCATGCTTTTTGCTGCTCTTCTGCTGTGAAAGAGTCATAGAGTGCCGCGATCGCGAGGGCGTGATAGAAAACCCTCAGCTCATCCCAAATCGTGCCAGTGTAATCCCGGATAACTCGTTCTGCCTCCTGGGCAACTTCACATGCAGCAAGATACCTATCAAAGGTGTAGAGGAGGGCTAGTTTTGCGATGAGGTAGAACATCTCAAAGAGGCTGTGCCCCCGGTGGGTAAGCTGGTACACGTCCTCATCGAAGCTGGCAGTAGGCTCAGTCCGCGCTTTATGAATGGTGAGAGAGGTCGGGCTCTCTGTCAACCCCTGAAGCGCGAGGCTCCATTGACGAAACACCTGCGGGGCATCTACGAAGCCATGCATCTTGATGCGCTTAGTGAAGCTGACAGCCGCTTCACACACCTGCTGCACAGTACCGAGTTCACGGCGGCCAGCAAGCAGGGTGAAGTAACTGTCGTTGAAGAAGGCGTACGCTGCGTCGGAAAAGTGTCCAGTCTCACTGCCAAGCCGTATTGCCTCGCGCGAGTAGGCAAAAGAGTCCACTATCGGCTTGCGCCAGATACTAATCGCCCACGAGAAGTTCATCAAGATCTTGGCTCGCAGTCCAGGATTGGGTAGGCGTTCGTTCAGGTGCATAGCTAGCAGGCCAAACTCATACGAAGATTTATAATCCCCTCTGATAGAACCAATGTGCATGGCATGAAGTACATATGCATGTGCCGATTCTGGGGCGTTTCCACGGGTGAGAGACAGGCAAACCATCTTAGAGGTGTTCAGGAGCGTCAGAATTTTGTCACCCACCAGATAGAACGAGGTATGTAGATTGCTGAGAAGCTTCATAACCATCTGATCTTCTGGATCTTCCATGACTGGCAGGTCAATCAGGGAGTCGATGGTTCTATTACCCACGAGGGACTGGATGGTCGAGAGATCAACCTCCAGAGCCGCCTGCTTTTCTTCCAAAAGGTCAGGAAAGTATACGCCAAAGAGTGCAAGAGCTTCGTAGCCAACACGGATAGCGTCAGCAAAATGAGTTAAGTTTTCATATTGGTGGATCTTTAAGTCGTAGATTTTGCCCTTGTCTAGGCGTGATTGCGCCTTTTCCAAAAGCAGATCGAAGTAGTAATCGGCTTCATCGAAACGACCACATAGGAATTCGCATTCAGCCAGCCCGGTGGTCAAAGCGAATGTAAAATCATAATCCAAGGTCCAACAAATTTCGCTCAAAAGATTTTGCCCAACGTGGAAATAGCTTAAGGCAGTTTTGTAGGCTGTGGAGGTTTTGGCTTTCTTACCAGCAATAAAATTTAGTTGAGCCAATTCATCTTTCTGAGTTTGATCAGTAATCAGTTCAACTCCAATATTTAGCTGGTTAACAATGTCAAATATTTTGTCTTCCAGTGATTCTGGAGGAGTAGATTTTAGAAGTAGTTGACCTATTTGCAAGTGAACCTGTTTTTTGTCTGCTTCTGAGATCAAGGAGTAAACTGCCTGTTGTACCCGGTCATGCAGAAATTTGTAGGAACAGGAGTCAAGAGTCAAGGACCAGGAGTCAGAAGGGTTTTGAGTTTTGAATTCTGAATTCTTGATTTGCAGATATTTATAATCATCCCCAATAGGCAGAATCAAACCTTCTTGTACTGCTTCCCAAAGGTCAGCAGTAGTTTCAGCTTGAGACTTTTCACTGATAATTAATAAGGTCTTATAGTTAAATTGGTTACCAATAGAGGCAGCGAGCTTTAAGATCTGCTGGATTGGCTCCGAGAGTTTCTGAATTTTATCTGCTATTAACTCGACCACGTTATCGGTGAGCTGTGCTGCTTGAATTTGCTCCAAACTCCACTGCCATCTACCAAGATTAAGCTCGAAGTTAAGCAACTTCTCCTGATATAGCGATTTCAAGAATTCATTCAAGAAGAAGGGGTTGCCGCCGGTTTTCTGGCTCACTAAATCTGCCAGTGTTGTTACATTTTTCACTTCACAGTTAAGTGTGTCTGCAATTAACTGGTTAGTATCCGTCAAATCCAAAGGGGAGAGGGAGATATAGTTAATAATCACCCCAGCCTTTTTGATCTCATCTAGTGTCAGCATTAATGAATGAGCTGCACTCACTTCATTATCTCGGTACGCTCCAATTAGCAGCAAATACTGACTATTGGGCGCAGTCATCAATAACTGAATCAGCTTAAGAGAAGCGTTATCTACCCACTGTAAATCGTCTAAGAAAATCACCAAGGGATGTTCTGGTTGGGTAAAAACTTTGATGAAATTTTGGAAGGCTAGATTAAAGCGATTTTGCGACTCTGTAGACGGGAGATCTACTACAGCAGGTTGTTTACCTATAATCAGTCCTATTTCAGGAATTACATCAACAATAATTTGACCATTGTTTCCTAGTGCAGCAAGAAACTTCTCTCGCCAACTAGCGATCTGTATTTCACTTTCAGTTAACAACTGTTGGATTAATTCTTGAAAAGCCTGAATTAGAGAGCTGTAAGGAATATTTCCCTGAAGTTGGTCAAATTTGCCAGAGGCGAAATACCCTCTCTGTCGAGTAATAGGTTTATAAATTTCCTGCACTAACGCCGACTTGCCGATACCGGAATATCCCGAAACCAGCATCATTTCACTTTTACCCTGACTGACTCGCTCAAAGGCTGTTAGCAAGGTAGTAATTTCTTGCTCTCTGCCATAAAGCTTTTGAGAGATTTGAAACTTATCAGAAACGTCGTGTCGAGCTAGAGAGAAGGCTTCAATCCTACCGTCAGCCTTCAACTGATTTAAACACTCCTGCAAATCTACTTTAATTCCCCAGGCACTTTGATATCGGTTTTCAGCGTTTTTTGCTAACAATTTCAATACTAGGTTTGAAACTGCCTTAGGAACCTCTGAATTAAGCTCATGAGGTGGAATTGGTTGCTTGGCAATGTGACAGTGGACTAACTCCACAGCATCCGTTGCCTCAAAAGGCAGACGACCACAAAGCAATTCATAAAATGTGACACCCAGCGAGTAAAAGTCAGTGCGATAATCCATCGCTCGGTTCATCCTGCCCGTCTGCTCCGGTGACATATAGGCGAGGGTTCCTTCCAGAACATGAGGACTTTTGAAGCTGGGATTGGTGCGAGTAAACCGAGTGGCAATGCCAAAGTCAATAATTTTGACTTGTCCGGTTCCAGGATTGAAAACAATATTGCTGGGATTAATATCTTTGTGAATCACATTGGCAAAATGAATTCTGCCCAGGATCTCTGCGATTTTAACTGCGAAACAAAGAAACACAGGTAAAGGGATTGGGCAATACATCTGTGGGGAATCTTGCATCCATTTCTCCAACGACTCACCGCCAAAATCCTCCAGCATCATGACGAGAGTGCGCTGGTAATCCTGTTGGCTGTAGACTTTGACGACTCCTTCCAGATTGAGCGATCGCGTCACTTCGTACTCCTGCCTGTAGCGAATTAACTCAGCAGGAGTAGGATAGTCGTGCTTGAGTACTTTGAGGATAATCGGTAAGCCGTCTTGCTCTCTGACACCCCGATACACCAGAGAACTGGAACTTTCATAGATTTTGGCTCTGATAGTGATACCGGGTAAGCTACTCATAGCTGGAATACCAAAATTAGGTTAGGTGAGCTTTGGTTAGGGCTGGGTCAATGTTTCCTCTACTCAAGCTCAGGTAATCGTCTCGATGTCCTTAATGCTAATGCTCTCTTGAGCGTTCGTTAAACACTTAGGGAAAAATGTTGGTCGCTTAAGGTAAAACTAACTTACTTATCTTTCCTGGTTTTGGTTAGCAGTAGCCGCAACAATCAAACTAAAAGGTCTGGTCCTTGTAGCAGGTCACACTTATGCAGGCACTGTGACGGATTCAATCCCTACTTCCCCGAACTGCCGGTCAGACCCCTTCTCTGTGAGATAGACATGAGCAAAGAGCAAACTGTTCTTCGCGTTTCGGTGTTTGCCACTGTGATGCTAGCCCTTAGCGGCATCGTTTTTGGACTCGCTGCCGGATCAACCGCAATTATCTTCGATGGTGTGTATGCGCTGGTGGATGCAGCGATGACGGCGCTTGCACTGGGGGTTGCGCGATTGATCGCTACCTCCAATGCGGCGGATGCGTCTGGCGGTCGGCTTTACGAGCGGTTCACGATGGGCTTTTGGCATCTGGAGCCAATTGTGTTGGGTCTCAACGGAGTCCTGCTTACTGGTGCGGCAATATATGCGCTGATTAACGCGATTGGCAGTATCCTTGTGGGCGGACGCGCACTCTCCTTCGACGCAGCTATGGTCTACGCCGCAATTTCGACCACAGCCGACGTTGGAATGGCTATCTATACACTGCGTGCGAATAGAAGGATACGCTCCCAGCTTGTCGCTCTGGATGCGAAGTCATGGATAATGACCGCTGCTCTTGGCACTGCGCTGTTCGCCGCCTTCCTGCTGGGCTTTCTTATTCGTGGAACCGCTTACGAATGGCTCTCGGCTTATGTCGATCCTGCGGCATTATTACTCATCTGCCTTGTTATCATTCCTATGCCTATCGGCACGATTCGTCAGGCGCTAGCCGACATCCTGCTTGTGACTCCACAGGACTTGAAGGAACAGGTTGATCTGGTTGCTATGCAAACCGTGGAGCGGTTCGGGTTCGTCTCTTACCGTGCTTACGTCGCGCGCGTGGGTCGAGGAAGGCAGATAGAACTCAACTTCATCGTACCCCGAGACTATTCTGCCAAGCGGCTGGAGGAATGGGATGCGCTCCGTGATCAGATCGGCGAAGCATTGGGCGAAGACAATCCTGATCGTTGGCTGACGATCGTATTCACCACCGATCCCAAGTGGGCACTGTGATTCCATCGGGCAAGGTTCCAAGGGCGGGTAATGTTGTCGATTCGTTGTTTGCAATGGAAAATTTGAGTCTCTCAGTCACAGCTTTAATACCCAGGGCAAAATTTCAATCTGTAGCCTGTCTCAATGTCCACCATTAAACTTACTTGTAGCTAATTAGGGTGGTTTCAGATTGAAGAACATCAGTCGCTAAAGGTAAAACTAACTTACCTATCTTTCCTGGTTTTAGTTAGCAGTAACCGCAACAATGAAACTAACCACCTTTTTTGTCGATGGCGGGTTGCTTTGGAACTGCCAGAAACAGTAGCGGTGATTAAGTGCTTGATGCAACCCCCCATGTTCTTTTACTACTTACTTTCTCTCCTTATAGTTTAAAGAAATGAATTATGCCTACCAAAGTTGCCGTTAACACTGAACAGATTGTCATCAATGATGGTTCTTCTTTTCTCGTTACGGCTCGTGATGGTTCCATTGATGATAACCGTGCTCAGGGAGGGTGTGACCAAAATCTGATGTTATAGTTCTGCGAGATTGAAGCCATATTGATTGATTTTTGACCAGAACTGCTGCCAGCGACCGTGGGAATAACTCAGCGTCCGCAAACTCAGAATAATGGCAGCCCCCTGTTCTTTCC
>JBGTJW010000526.1:0-11010 GCA_041744955.1 Stenomitos sp.
ACTGGGTTGAGCGCTGTTTCAATCGCTTAAAACAATTCCGCCGGGTTGCCACCCGTTATGAGAAAAAGGCTGAAAACTACCTCGCCATGCTGACTCTAGCCTCTATCATGATGTGGTTATAGTTTTAAAACAGTCCCTAGACTTAAATCTCTATAAGCTAACTTACATCTATGCTTTGGCTTTTTTGCTGGCTAACATTCCATATAAGCAACTTACCACCGCTCCCAGTAATCAACGTCTTTTCATCAGGATCAAAAGTGAGTGAGGTGATGTACTCTTTATCGCCTGATTGATTGAGTAGGGTTCCTGTCTGAGTGTCCCATAACCGCAAATTGTGAAGATTTCCACCTGTAAGCAGTTCGCGTTGTCCAGAACCACCGACAGTTGCAAGCATTAGGCTACTTGATGAAAAAGTAATAGCGTGAGCAGGTTCCCGATGTCCTGCTAATGTTCGCTCCATTACTCCAGTTTGTAAATTCCATAGTCGGATTTTACTGTCAAAGTCGCCACGTGCCATTAGCCTGCCATCTAAAGAGAAAGACACTGGATAAAATGTTCCTTGAACTGAAACATCGTTTTGGGGGTTTGATAGTGTTCTCAATGGCTTCCCTGTTTGCGTATTCCACTGTTGAACGGTTCCAGCAAGATCTGCACTATTCAAAATGCTGCTGTCTTTAGTGAAGCCAACCTGTAAGACCTCGTGAGTCATGATGAACGTGCGTTGCAACTTCCCTGTCTGTACATCCCAAAGCCGCACAGTTCTATCAATTCCACCACTAGCTAGAAATTCACCGTCCTGGGAAAAAGCTATAGCGTTTACTGGTTTAGTATGTCCAACTAGCGTGCGCTTTAGTCTGCCAATCTGGATATCTCGTAAGCCTATTTGGTTTTTGAAATCTCCACTAGCTAACATTCTACCGTTCGGTGAATAGGCAGTAGGAGAGCTCCATGCATCATAACTACCTGGTCGAAAAGTTCGTAATTTCTGACCGCTTTGTCTATCCCAAAGTTCGAGTGGCTCTCCAAACTTAGAAATTACCAACGTTTTTCCATCAGGAGATATTGTAATCCCTGTTACGTCAGCACCAGAATTAACTGCCTGAAGGGTAAAATCTTGAGGTGAGCTTAGAAATGAAGGCTGTGCAGATCTAAACCAATTACAGCTACCCAAAACGATGGCAAAAGAAGCAATGAAGATTAGAAAATATTTCTTCTTGTTTAGAGGAGTTATATTAATCACTTTAGCAGGACAATGTCGCTGTCAAAAACAAAGGCAAGTTTCATTTCTCAATCTATTCTTCAAGTAATCATGGTGCAACATTGTCTGATCGTACTCTAATATTTTTAGTAACTCCATCTTTGAAAGTAAGGTGTCGTTTGCCTCGTAGATGAGGGTGAGAATGGAAAACTCAACATCATCAACTCCGTAAAACAGAATGATTTAGCCGTGAAATTTTCCTTACTCATTTAACTTGCTGAGTGTTGCAACTTTTATAAGGCTGGGTTTCATGCTTCAACCTAACTGATGGCGAGGGGCGATCGCTCTTAGAGTCTCTACCCCTCACCTCTCACCCCTCACTCCCCTAACTCTTCACACTCCCCAGCACCCCTTCTACCAGCCAATCCATCTTTTCTAATTCGGTATCCTTTTGCTTAAATTCCTTCCCTTCAGGGATCACAACCTTGCCTGTATTGTCCTTCAGCGGACCTTTATAGATAACGAGGGTTTCTGCCTCCAGCGCTGCCTTCGCGGCATCTGCACCTTTCTTCGCGGCATCAGAGACAGCCGGACCATACTCTGAAACCTTGACAAAGCCCTCTTTGTAGCCGCCACGCACGAGATGGGGAATACCGCCAGCCATGGTTGCTTTGCCGTCCTGAATCAGCCTGACGTATTCTCCGTAAATCTTTGACCAGTCCCACTCGGCTCCAGTCAAGTAGCCTTTGGGAGCCAATTTCGACTGATTGGTATGGTAGCCCGTGCAATAGATACCGCGCTTTTCGGCGGTCTCCATGATGACCTTGGGGCTATCAACGTGGCAAGTAATGATTTCAATGCCCTGGTCTGCCATGCTGTTAGCAGCTTCAGCTTCTTTAATCGGTAACGACCAATCACCCGTAAAGATGACCTGCGTTGTCGCCTTCGGGTTGACCGTGCGTGCGCCCAGAGTATAGCTGTTGATATTGCGGATGACCTGAGGAATGGGTTTGGCGGCAATAAACCCAAGTTTGCCGCTCTTTGCCATGTGCGCGGCAACAATGCCTGCTACGTACTGCGCTTCGTCAATATAGGCAAAGTAGCTGCCTGCATTCTTAGGATGCTTGCCTTCAACATACAGACCGCCAGCGTGGAAGAACTGCACGTTTGGGTTGCCAGGAGCTACTTTCAAGATGTGTGGGTCAAAGTAGCCAAAGGATGTGGGAAAGATAACTGTTGCGCCGTCCTGGTTGATCATGTTGAGCATGACTTCCTGAACTTCGTTGGTTTCTGGCACACTTGCCTGCTCAACGGTTTTGACTCCGGGCAGTTTGGCAACGCCTTCTTTACCTTCAAAATGTGCCTGGTTCCAGCCGTAGTCGTCTTTAGGACCCACATAGATAAAGCCCATCACCACTTCCTTCGTGGCGCTTGCAGTGCCAGGGGCAGGACTACCAGAACCAGCTTCGGGGGTAGGGGCAGGGGCGCAGCCAACCCACAGGCGGGAGGTGGCACCAAAAGCACCTGCGGCAAGCAGCCCGCGAATAATTTGACGACGTGGAATAGACAAAGGACGCTGACTGCTCACGGTTGACTCCTCAAAAAAGATTGAATGTAAAGTTGGGAAACGATCTGGTTTTATGTTGCTAGCGAGAAGAGGACGATCGCTGGAACCATTGGCGCTGACTGCGATTTTGTTTGGTTAGACCGCTTGATCGGTCTGGGCAGAATCGCTTCATACGCTAAAGTCTTTGGCTCCTCAAAGGGGACATTGGTACGATCGCAATCTGTACTGCGATAGCATAACCGCCTTAAACTAATCGCTGCCGAACCATCGCCCTGCACAGTTCTCCAAACGCTGCAAAAGTAGAATAAAGCGGCAAGCCGTAATTGAGTACCTTACACATTTGGACTATGCAGACCTATGACTGGATTGTGATTGGTGGCGGCATTACAGGTGCGGCTCTTAGCTACGAGTTAGCGAAACAGAAGTGTTCTGTCTTGCTGCTAGAGCAACACCCCTCTCTGCAAGGGGCAACCCGCTTTGGCTATGGCGGTATTGCCTTCTGGTCTGGAACGACCGCGCTCACGAGGCGGCTTTGTGCGGAGGGCATTGCGTTACACCGCACGTTATCAGATGAGTTGCAGGCTGAGACAGAGTTTCGTGAACTGGATCTGGTCTTGACGATCGCGGCTGGCGAAGATCCTGCTGCGATCGCCCAGTCCTATAGCCACTTTGCGATGCCGCCGCAACTGGTAAGCGTGGCAGAAGCCTGTGAGCTAGAGCCACTGCTGAATCCAGACGCGATCGCGGGCGCTCTCACGGTCAAACATGGTCACATTTCAACCACTGCCACCACTGCCGCTTATATCCAGGCGTGTACGCGACTGGGTGGCACGGTACAAATTGATGCAGCGAAAGCCCTCCTACGTAGTGATTTGCGCGTGTCAGGCGTAGTGGGTGAAGCAGACACCTATTACAGTGCCAATACGGTCGTCTGTGCTGGTGCCTTTAGCCGCTCACTACTGAAGGCAGCAGAGATACCCGTGCGGCTTTACTTCACCCATGCAGAACTGCTAGAAACGCCACCTGTCGATGTGCAATTGCGATCGCTCGTCATGCCAGCCGATACCAGACGTTTTCAGCTTGAAGCCGACTCTAGCACTGCGGCACTTGACCCCCTGTGGGATCAACCCGGACATGAACCAATGCCGCTGATCCTCGACCCTGGAGCCATTCAACTGCTTAATGGCAGCATCAGAATGGGGCAGATCAGCCGCGTGCTGACCGATCTCAATGCACCCATTGATGCCGTTGAAAGCGAAAGCAAAATGCGGCGAAACATTGGGGCTGTCTTACCCGCTTTAGCATCACTGCCCGGTACATGGCATCACTGTCTGATTGCCTTTAGCAGCGATCGCCTGCCCCTCATTGGCGCACTCCCCCATACAGAAGGCATCCATCTGTTTTCAGGCTTCAGCAATCCGCTGGCGATCGTGCCACCCCTGGCAAGACGCTTTGCTAGTAGTGCGATCGGACAAAAAGATGAGCTATTGGCTGACCTCTCGCCCGATCGCTTTGCGTAGTCCTTAGCTCTGCGTTGATAGTTGTTAGCGACTCAAACTAACAACTATCAACCCACTACTAAAAACTAAACTGTGCCCGCACGTTACCCACAAAAATGGTCGGGTTACTGTCGAAGTTGTTGGCATTAAAGATCGCATAGAACGAAGGCACAATGGCAATGTTGTCGTTGAGCGGGTAGAAGTAAGAGACTTCTAGCTCAGACATCGTGCCGCCATCACCAGCTCCCGATACAAAGTACTGTCTGCCGTCAAGAATATCCATTGGCACTAGGAACGTAACAACCCCCAACGCTCCCTTTTTAAGCAAGTCAGGAAAACCAAGACCAACTTGAAACGACTGCACGTTCACATCTTCATCAATCGGTGCAAGGTTAGTACTGCCGTAGCTATAGCGCCCAAAAATACCAAAGCCCTTCGTGATCAACCAATCAAAGTTGAATGCAAATGTATCAGCATTGGAGTTCTTGAGCGGCGGACCACCAAAACCACCGTCAAGATAGCCGTAAGGGATTGGTTCACCTAGCGCTCCACCAATGGTGCCAAAGATCTGTTGGAAATTGGTGCGATTGTACATAAAGCGCAGATTGATCTTTTCCGTTGGCGAAAACGTCAACTCAGCGGTTGTGGTATTGGTGCCATTAAATAAGCCTTGCGATGGGTTACTAGAGGAGTTAAAGAGCGCACTGGTCAAAAACTCAGTATTCTCACCTAAATAGGCAACCGCTAACCGGAACTGTTTATTGATATTCCACTCAATGACAGCACCTGATCCACGATCGAGCGTGTTGGTTTGGGTGCTACCGATCGAGTCAAAGCTACCTGCCCCCGTGAGGAAAAAGGTAAAGCGGTTGAAGTCAAAGTGGCGATACCAGTTCACACGGGGACCGACGGTGATCTTAATCGAGTTGTTCAGCGGGAAGCTGTAGAACAAATCATGGATAACAACATCGTTCCGACCATTAACCGTGCCCGCTGTTTGATCGGTAAACGGAGCACCAAAGGCATTAAAGAAGCCTGCTGACGCATATTGGTTGATTGGCGAAATACCGTTACCAGCCGTTAGCTGAGTGACGAGGCTATCTTTGCCCGAAAACGACGTGTTGAAAGTCAGCCAGGTCAAAAAGCTGAATGTTGGCTCCGGGGAACCTGTTACCTGTCTCGTCGGTGTACCCGTAATTGGATCACGGGTGTTAAAGAAACGCCCATTGCCAGGGTCATTGACGCTACCAGGAGGACCTTCAAATGTCACGTCCCGACCAGCGTTTGCTGATGAGAGGTTAAACCAAACCAAACCATTCAGCTTGGTTGTCGTGGAGAACTGCTGTTTCTCCAACGTGCCTGTGCGTGCTTCCAGCGCACCAACCCGCCCACGCAGGGTAGCGAGTTCTGCCGCAAACTCTTCCTGAAGCTTTTGTACGGCTAACAAATCTTCTTTTTTGACTAGGTCAGCTGTGCCTGCTGCAACCAGTTCATTGATTCGATCCATACAGGCATTTAGCCCTGCGGCAAACTCGTAGCGAGTCAGCGCACGGTTGCCCCTGAAGGTTTGATCGGGATACCCAACAATACAGCCGTAGCGTTCAACTAACGATTGCAGCGCTTGAAACGCCCAATCTGTTGGCTGAACATCAGTCAACTGAGAAACAGATGTAACCTGATCGATCGCGCTGGGATCATCTGCCTGCGCGTCGTCTCCATCGACTGGCTGCATCTCGGCAATATTGGCAATAGCCTCGATCGCGCTGGCGTGCAAGGTTGGCTGGGGCGCTTGCTGGACGGTGATCGGTTGTACAGCGATCGGTTGTACAGCGATCGGTTGTGCCGCAGCGGGCAAACTGGCTGCATCAGGATGCGTCTCAGCAACCGCTTGCAAGGTGGTAGAACTCTGCGAGGCTCTCACCCCCGTTGCTGTTAGCCCTGCGACTGCTCCTGCAATGACTAAAGCTGTACATAGATTGGTCGGCGTAGCCAAAAGAAATTTCCATCGTTTAGAAGCAATAGACATCAGAACCTCACACCACAAACTGAACGAATCAACTTGCAAGCATACTAAAGCTCCTGTCGAAGAGATGTTATTTGCGACACATTAAATCTCTCTAAAGGCATAGATATTTTATGGCACGTTAGTTACCTTTTAGAGTCAGCAGCGTCTCGCTTATCGGAGGTTCGATCGCCTCTAGCTGAGCGTTGCTATGTGAAGGCAACTTCCAGAGACGTTTCTTAAACAAGTCAACGTGCCTTCCGTGTGGGTAAACGAAAGGGCGATTTTGCTACAACGTCCGCAACAGCCCGTTCGATCGATCGCTAGTGCTGGAGTCATCTGAGCCACGTTGTTTAATTGCCCGTAAACCGATGTAGAAATGTGGCTTTCTTGATTGTCTTTGCGATCGTTTATCTGTATCATGGTCTCCTACTGTGCAAATTACGCTATTCCGATTGACTAGCCGTATATTCAAGGAGACATAGAATGACTGTCTGGCAGCGCGCTCCCAAGCCTCTGGGAAACTTGATTCAGTACTTCACCGATCAACTCAGATTTACCTCCTTCAGACGGTTCGTATCCCTTTTTGTTGTGGGAGCCGTGCTGAGTCTATCGATCGCTGCCTGCTCTTCGGGCAATAATGCCACTACTCCTGCTGCTGATGGCAGTGGCAGACCTGTCGCTGACCAGAAAAAGGATGTTGAACTCACTTTAGTTGCCTACGCTGTGCCTAAAGAAGCGCATGATGCGATTATTCCAAAATTTGTTGAAAAGTGGAAAGCCGAGAAGGGACAGAACGTTACTTTCAATCAAAGCTACGGTGGCTCTGGCTCTCAAACCCGCGCCATCATTGACGGATTGGAGGCTGATGTCGTCAACCTGGCATTGGGAGCCGACGTACTCAAGCTGGTGAAGGCAGGGTTTGTCAGTCCTGATTGGGATACGAAAGTGCCTAACAGTGGCATTGTGAGCGAAACAGTCGTGGCTGTCACCACCCGCGAAGGCAACCCCAAAAACATTAAAACCTTTGCAGATTTGACCCGCGACGATGTGAAATGGGTGACTCCTGACCCAAAAACCTCTGGGGGCGCTCGCTGGAACTTCCTCGCACTCTGGGATTACAGCCTCAAAACGGGAGGCAATGAGGCTAAAGCGAAGGCTTTCGTTGCCAAAGCCTATAAAAATGTGGCAGTCCTGGCAAAAGATGCGCGTGAATCAACCGATGCTTTTGCCAAGCAAGGTCAGGGGGATGCGCTACTAAACTACGAAAACGAAGTGATTCTGATCAAGAGCAAGGGTGAGAAGCTGGACTATGTGGTGCCTGAAATCAACTTCTCGATCGACATTCCGGTGGCTGTAGTTGATAAAAATGTCGATAAGCACGGCACCCGCGAAGTGGCTGAAGCCTTTGTCCAGTACCTATTTATGCCCGAAGCACAAGCAGAGTTTGTCAAGCTTGGCTTCAGACCGCTTGCCGCTGACGCAGACAAGAACAAAGAGCTAACTGCAACATATCCTCCTGTCAAGACACTGGGTACGATCAAAGAGTTCGGCGGCTGGGAAACGGTTCAGGATAAGTACTTTGGCGATAACGGCGTTTTTGATGAGATCCGCGATACCAAGTAATATGCTGCTGTAAAGTCGGTTTCGCGCTTAGAGGAGCAAGGTAAGCTTGCTCCTTTGTTTTTGTCGATCGCGCAACCATTTGCTTCAGCGTCAAGATCGATCCTCTAAAAACTGTGCGTTTCTAATAGTTAACCGGGTAGTGCGTTTAACAGTGAGCCGATCGTTTGGATGCCGATGAGCAATACCAGACCCCCGATCGCCACGATCGCCAGGGGGCGCAGCGTTGCCTGAAGCTGTTTTAACTGACGCTCTAGATCGCTTTCGTAGTAATCTGCCAGCTTGCCGAGCATTTCGTCCAAATTGCCCGTTTCTTCGCCTGTGCGGAGCATTTGCAGTGCCAGCGCTGGCAATTTTCCATTTAAGCTTTGGCTCAAGGTTTGTCCCGCTTGAATGTGGCGCGAGGCGATCGCCAGACTCTTTCGCAACTCCACATCAGGAATGTGCGATCGCACCAAATCCAGCGCTTGCAACAACGGCACGCCACACCGCAGCGGCAGTTCCAGTTCGGTAAAGTAAAGGAGCGATCGCGATTGGGCAATCCCTTTGAGAAACGGTACGCTTGCCATGAGTCGCTGGCTGTGATTGCCAGTTGCCCCCAGCGATCGTCTACTGCCAACGACGATCGCTGTTAGTAAGGCTGCCAGAACGAAGAATCCTGGTTGCACCACAACGGCTGTACTGCGCGCAAGCAAGACAACCAGCAGCGTTACCAAGGCAAAGCCAATCATGACGACCGATATGATCACAGAGCCATAGAGCTTTTGTCGTCGGTGCTGCGTTTCAGCCGCGATCGCCAGCCTTTCAAACGTTTCTGCCAGCGCTCCACTGTACTCTGCTGACCGAATGAGCGCGATCGTCCATTGGTCAAAATGGGACGATTGACCATTGAGTGCGGTTGCCAGATCTTGACCCGCTTCTACTTTGAGGCTGGCTTCTTTGAGCGATCGCTGGAAGCTGGCGCTACAGTCTTTGCCAGCCATGCCCAAACTCTGCTGCACCGGAATGCCAGCCTTGAGCAACGCTGCAAACTGATGAAAAAAACGAGCCGCTTCCAGCATGGTAAAAAGTTTTGAGTGAGAAGTTTTGAGTTTTAAGTTAGCGCAACTCAAAACCCAAAACTTAAAACTCTTAACTTAATACTCTGGTACGGATGGATCAATGTCCCGGCTCCAGGCCGTGATCCCACCTGTAACGTTGATGCCTTCGATGCCAGCTTGCTCTTTCAAGATGCCTAGCGCTTTCGCCGATCGTCCACCCAACTTGCAATGAGCGATGAGCTTGTGTCCGTTCAATAGCGCTTTGACCTTGGCAACGCCATCGCCATTCTCAATGTCAGGCAGCGGGATCAGCACCGCACCGGGAATCTTTGCAATCTCGTACTCATGGGGATTGCGGACATCCAGCAGCACGTAATCGTCAGCACCAGTATCAAGCAACTGCTTGAGTTCAAGTACGGTCATTTCTTGCATACCAGCTTGCTCCTTCGCTTCAGCAGCTTTTGCTTGGGGAATCCCGCAAAACTCCTCGTAATCAACCAGTTTTTCAATCACGGGACGCACGGGATTCGGACGCAGCTTGAGTTCCCGGAAGCTCATGTTCAAGGCATCATAGAGTAGCAGCCGTCCGCTCAACGTCGTGCCTTGACCCAGAATAATTTTGACCGTTTCCGTTGCCTGAATCACGCCAATGATTCCTGGCAAAATACCCAACACGCCGCCTTCCGCGCAGGAGGGCACCAGTCCGGGTGGGGGTGGTTCGGGGTAGAGATCACGGTAGTTGGGACCGCCTTCGTAATTAAAGACCGTCGCCTGCCCCTCAAACCGGAAGATCGAGCCGTAGACGTTTGGCTTGTCGAGCAGTACGCAGGCATCGTTGACCAGATAGCGGGTGGGGAAGTTGTCGGTGCCATCCACAATAATGTCGTACGGCTCGAAAAGCTCCAGAGCATTTTCAGACGTGAGGCGCGTTTCGTACAGGTCTACCTGGCAGTAGGGGTTGATTTCGAGAATGCTGGCTTTGGCAGACTCAATCTTCGGTTTACCGACCCAGGAAGTGCCGTGAATGACTTGGCGTTGCAGGTTGGAGAAATCGACGACATCGAAATCGACGATGCCAATGCGTCCAATGCCAGCAGCGGCAAGATACAGCAGTAGGGGGGAGCCGAGTCCGCCTGTACCGATGCAAAGCACGCTGGCAGCTTTGAGGCGCTTCTGACCGTCTAGCCCCACTTCGGGCAAGATTAGATGACGTGAGTAGCGTTCGTATTCTGCTTTTTCAAGCTGAATGTCGTTGAGATTGGGATTGAGCATGGGAAGAAAGGCTAAAGGATAAGGGATGAAGGCTAAAAGAGGATAAAATCGTGTCGCTGGACGGCTTCACATTCGAGCTGTTTCAGCGATCGCAATGGCTTCTGATTCAAACAAGTGTTGGTCGTTGAGTGTCCAACTGCGGCAGTCTTTGGCAGTGCCTTGCTCAACAGAGATAATCAGGTACGAGTATTGTGACCAGGCAAGGGCGCGATCGCACTCGGAAGGAATTGCCGGATAGTCGGGGTGAGAATGATAAATGCCAATAATGTCTAGATTGCGGCGACGGGCTTCACGCATACCTGCCAGCATGGCTTCGGGCGCGATCGAATAGCGACGAGTTTTGGTGAGCGCAACAGTGTCGCTTAACTCTTTGGCAGCGTCTGCATCCCACGCATTCGGCACTTCGTAGACATCATGCACGACCCTTTCGTCTGTGGCGATCGTGCCCAGCAACAGCCCGCAGCACTCTTCAGGGTAAGTGCGTTCGGCGTGGTCATAGATTGCCTGTAAGTGTGCAGCGTGAAGCGTCAAAGACACGGAAGGATGAGATGGTGTGCAACAGACTTCTTATTCTAGGACAGGATCACGCTCGATATGTGAGTTCGCCAAAATGCTTAAGCAACGGCGGCACTAGAAGCACCCTGTTGAAGTCTGGCGATCGCCTTCAACGCTTGCAAGAGTTGAAGGGCGCGATCGGTCTCCATAAGATGCAGCGTTGGCATGAGTTGATAGGTCGGTGGCGTTCCCTGCTGGAGACGTGCAAACTGGTAGTCTAGCCCGTTCGTGACCATGCCCCAAACGGTTGGCTG
>JBGTJW010000527.1:0-6051 GCA_041744955.1 Stenomitos sp.
CAGAAGTTGGAGCACAAAGCTTTGGTCGGATTCGGGGCTATCTTGCCACTCTCAAAAAGCAGGGACATCCTCTACTCGACGCTCTAGAACAGCTATTTCTAGGACATCCCATTGCCCTGAGTCTTCAGCCTGAGTAGTTACCTTCTGTTATTACTTCCTGGTAGAGGTTCCAGGTGCTGTGATTCCTCCTTGCCAGTCATGGTGTCGCCCCCCTCTTGGTTCGGATGCCTTTCATTGGCACTGTACAACCAGCGAAAGTCAGGGTTGTACCTTGCGCTTCACAGTGCCGTTGGTGTCGCCTCGCCTGTAGTCTGCTGAACGTCTGACAGCGGGTTCGTAATCGAGACAATCGATTGCCTCTTCAGTGAGCGCTTGGTTAGGATGAACGGGACACTTGAGACGATGATCATTGGTAAAAAAGGTGCAGCTGCAGCATGGAATCTGATGCAAGCGTTGCAAATTTGCCCGACCCTGCATGAAAGCTTCCCCAATTGACCACAAAAAACCGACTAGAACAAGCCAAAGACAAACTGCAAAAAGAGCGCTTGTCAGCAATGGAGCAATCTGAAGCAAAAGCGGGATGAGCATAATGACCACTCGAAAACAGTTTTGTCGGATAGAAGCGTAGCGAGGTGGCTGAGGATGTTGGCATAGAAGAGTAGGTGGGCTTTTCCCAGCCAGAGGTTCCACCTGTGCCCCCGTCTTCACCTTGATAGTGATTGTGATCAAGGTCAGCTCAACCGCTTGCTCCAACCGCCGCATAGATGGGTCGTAGTTCCACTGCTCCTGTCGCTTGAGGCTGCTCCAGGCTCGATCCATACAAAGCGACAAAGCGCTTGAAGAGCTGCATTGTCTTGTGATTAGACTGACCAAGCTGGACGGAACGGTGAATTTTCGCTTTGCTCAGTTTGTGGAGGTAGGGCAAATCCTCAAGCACGGTTAAGCTTGAAGCAACATGTAAGAGGATTTGCAGCAGTGGTCTTGGCAAAGCCAGATTGCTGTAGATATCAATGAACAACTTGTGTTCGTTATGGCTCAATGGTAAAACGTTGAACATTACAGCAATTTGCTTGTCGTGATGGACAGGAAGACTCAGTTCAATGGTGTAAGGGGTATGCAGCGTCAGCTCAACCTCAACCACAGGCTGTCTCACCAGGCTGAGTACATTGGGTGAAGCCTCTAGAACGGTTTGAAATTTCAAGCTACCGCCGATCGTGGTGGCTTCAAATTGACTCACATCAATCACTTTCAAATTATTCAGGCTAAAGCCATGCACCGATTCCAAATGCTTTAAATTCAACAGATGATAGATCTGACACAGATACGGAATTGGCAAAGTATATTCCTGAGTAATCAGGTGATATTTTTCCAACTGCAACATTCTTGCTTCAGTTTTGCGGCGATAGGCTTCGTGCTGAGGCGTATTAGAACTCAGTTTGTAGTGCTTGAGCGTACTGATCTGCTCAGCGCTGAAACGCTCGGTTGCCAGCTTTTCTGGCTTGAGATAAAGCCACGCAATGAAGAGAAACGCAACCAGAGACACTTGGGCAAACGCGATCGCAGACAAAGATCCATCGGCAAAGAAGGCAACACTGCGATCGACAACGGCAACCATCCAGGCGAAGCTACCAACCTTCCAGAGACCACCGCGAAGGTTGGTCACAAGCAGGGACGCTTTAGAAGATATGCTGGTATTCATGACTTCATCGTCATGGTGGCAGGATGGATTGGTAGTCATAGATATTTAAGATTGGTTTGCAGGCAAGCCCTGGCAGTAAAGCGCACCGTCCGCTTCGAGCAGCAGAGTGGTCTAAAGGTCAGCAAAACGCCGATCTTCAAACCTTGATTGGGAACACACAAACACTACAGTTGCGTCACTAGCTTGACTGTGGCGTTTTGCAAGCCAGGACGCTGCACGGCTGCCAGGGTCTGATACACGGCATACTTTTGATTGATTGCGTTGAGCAATTGAGACATGTCGTGCTTTCTAGCCACGCCCCAGAGGTCACCAATTAAATCAAGTGAACCATTCGCGTTACGAGACCAACCCAAGTCATAGCCGCCCTCAAGCACGGCGACAAGATCAGCCCGAACGCGTTGGCAATCAGAGCCACGCACCATTGCATCGGTTTGAACAACAAAGCCTAGATTACGGAGAGAGTCTTGCAAAATGGCAACATCAGTCAATTTGCTGCGGAGGGTATTGAAATGAGACATGGTGTTTTCCTTAAGATTGAATGTTTGCGATCAACGAATCCAAGCAATCGGGTCATGAGTGATGGGTAAGTGCCTTGAACCCCTTATCCATCACTCGTGACCCATCGAAAAAGCTGACTGAGCCGTACGAGTGTGTAAGTCCTAGCTATGACTTGGCAGGAGCAGGCATAACATCGAGTTCAGCGGCATTGCTTTCCTCAATATTCAAACCGCCGCTTTCTTGGTCCACCTTTGTTTTAGTCACAGCAATCGCGAACACTAAGAGACCAAAGAGCGGCTTTGCCAACACATCGGCGATCGTGTAGCCGAGCTGGACTCCGACTGTTGCTGCTGTACCTGTAATGCCAACCATCGGCAGTAGATAAGCGATGGGATAAACGCCCCAAGAAAAGAGCAGCAGCAGACGCATGTTGCGTACCAGTGTTTGAACAGCAGCAGGCTGACGCACAAGCGACTTGGAAAGCTCCACCCACAGCACATATAGAATGTAGGCAAAAGGAATCGTGCTGACCGTACCCCAAACGATACGAGTGGTCAGGTTGTGGGAGATTTCGCCGGGATAGCCTGTGGCGATCATGACAACCGAAGCGGCTACCAGTTTGATGAGCAGCGGTCTTGCTTCTTTGCCTGGCAGTGCTAGAACTGCCACCGTCTCGACTAACAGCAGCGGCACAGTCAACAGCCAATCGACATAACGATAGGCATCATTAAACGGTGTACCCGTCAGCGTGTAGACACCATTCTGCAAACCGTAAGCGGCATCCCAACTATTGAAAATCCGAAAGTAGTGGTAGCCAGCGATGCTGACGACGATCGCCGAAACAAGCAAGGCTAACCGGTATTTTTGAGCAACTTGCGCCTGAGCATTGAGGAAGAAGAGTGCTGAAGCAAACATGGCCGCGATCGCAAACGAGAACGCGTTGTAGATCAAATTGAACTGGCTGGCTGTCAGCGACTGTACCGTTGATAGCCGATTGGAAAAATCAGCCTGGGCTAGTAGCGCGCCCAGCAGTGTAAAGTCCGGCACGGTGAGAAGCGTCATGATCAATGTGTCTCCGTGTCAATAAAGTTGTGAAAAGTTTTGCGAAGGTTTGTATCTTTTTACAACGTGACAGGCGCGTGTTTGAAATTGTGTATAGGTAAGGGTTCGTTGGCTGTATAGGTTGTCTAAGTTGTCTAAGTAGCGTCCCAAAGCAAGGTATATTCACTCTAAAGACTGAAGGCAGCTCTACCAAATTAGGTAGGAAACAATTATCGTGATCAACCCATAGAAAGAGTTTCACGTGCTAGTAGTAATCAGCATCTGTCAGCGATCGAACACGACAATGAGTGCCCGTGCTGGATACAGACTCATCTTGCGAAATTGATCGCGTTCATTCCATTGGTCTTTGCAAGCCTGCCCTTAACCAACTAGTCCATAGATGCCTCCAAAGGCTGACAACTAAAGCGATATCTGTAAATACGATGAGGGGGAGCAAATCATTAAGGATTGTAAATCATGCAAACGAACAAAACGACTGGCTTACCACCTACTGCTACGGCATACAACGGCATCGATCGCAACGCTTTCATCTTCGGCTTCAAGCCCCAAGCTGAACTGTGGAACGGACGTTTGGCAATGATTGGCTTTACCGCTTATCTACTTTGGGACTTAGCAGGCGTTAGCGTTCTACGTGATCTGCTGCACTTAGTTAATTAGGCATCAGAAGCTTTCACTGTCAGAAACACACTGAGAACCTTCCTGTACTCGATTAAAATCCGTTTAACAAGAGTCCCTTTCCAACGTCAGAAAGGGACTCTTGTTTGTGACAGGGGTAAAGATAGCGAAGCTGCAACGAAGTGTCACGTAACGTCTGAAAGCCTTGCTGTGAAAAGATTCTAGAAAAAATTTCGCAATTTAGCTAAAACATCCCGGAAAAGGGTCGTTTACGGGCAAGTTTTGGAGGAGAAAGTGCCTGAAACCCTCATTCTGTCGTGAGTTTTAGCGCTAGCTCAGCTATCATTTACGGGCAAGTTGCCAATTTTCAGAAATTTTAGCTGAACTGCCTGCTATTCAATCGTTTCAGCAGCCACATGGCGCTTGGTTGCAGCTTCGCTACCTTTGGGCCATGTTGCACTTTTCTGCCCGTATGTCGGCTTGACCCCTATTAAGCCTGAAACTATCGCTGTGTAAGGGTTCTACGCGCAGGACAACAAGCTGCTTCTTTGAGGTATGTTGCCCAGTCCATCACCCCTAAAAGAAGGTGGATCGCTAAATCCAGCCATTGCTGTCAGCCTTGATCGTCTTAAATCTATAAAACCTCTCTCGAATCAGCGTTGTGTTTCCAGGGCTCACCCCAAGTCCGGTTTTGGAAAACAGTTGCTGACTCTCGGGGCTCAAGGCAGACCATTGCCTCAGATAAGCTTCGGCTTGTTGCATACTTGCAAAAGTCGTCAGCTGCAAGTTGGTGATCGCTTCCGAGTTGGTCAAACCTGGAGGCAACGCGATAAATTCCCGGTCTTTCGCCCCATAGGTTTGACCCACTGCTAAGTGCGCGATCGCTTCGCAAAAAGCAGGACTCAGCTCTTGCCATCGGTCTAAAGATTTATAGTTTGACGCGGTCAAGACCTCGCATTGAATCAAGTGCATCGGTTTCCTTACATGTCGGGACTAAGCTTTAGCGTAAGTCAGTTCAACGTGTCAGCGCTCGCGGCGATCAGATCCGCGAGTGTTTCCCACAGACCCTTCAACGCCTCTGGCTCGGGTCGGAGCCCCATTCGTGTAATTTGGTATCACGACAGGCGTTAAATGCTTGCGGCATAAAGCTCTCAGCGATTAAGCATGAGATCGACATGAACCGTTTTGTCGCTGTGTGGATCAATAAAGGCAGCGGCGCTCGTGTTGGGGCAGAGCGTGATTGATCATCTCCTATGCCTTGAGTGGCATAAAGCCTCATTCTTGGCTTCACCCACCATTACGTTATATAAATTAATATAATAAACTATTTACATAGCTTGACAATTTTAGAAAGCTATGAAGGCGGCAGTGTCTAGCTATGCAGTGAACTAGCTTAGCTTTGAGCACTAAGCGAGGTTGCTACTTAGGAAGTCAAGGTTTACTACAAGGGCAAGCAAAAGTGCCACACTGAAGACGCAACTATGTTTAGCCGACCGGGGTAATCAAGGGTTTGCCAAACGCCACGTAAGTGCTTGTATGCCAACTAAGAAGTTTCAAGCAAGCAGCCCCGCAGCCAACCCTTGCAAAGCAGAGAAGCAGCATAGTCAGGCGTTGGCGCGGCTGCAAATACGAATCGAGCCTGTGATTCGTGGATCAAGCGGTTTGACTGGCGCTTAGACTTAATGACGAGGCTGTCGAACGACGAATTAGCACAGTCCCAATGATTTATAAAGGCGGTCTCAGCTTCAAAAGTCCTTTCCCTACAGCAGCTTCAAAAAAATACTTTCCTGAAGCGAATGAATCGCAGCCTTTAACAGAAACTTTGCGGACACCTATCATGAAGCAAGCGCTTGAAGCAATCAATCAAGAACGGGAACCGATTCACACACCGGGTTCCATTCAGCCGCATGGTCTGTTATGTGTCCTTTCAGACTTAGACCTCCGCATCACGCAGGTGAGTCTAAATGCAACAGAGATTTTCGGGGTTACCCCCGAAAACCTCATTGATCGCCCCTTAGCAGATTTTATTGATCACGATCGCCTTGCCGAAATTAGAGCGTGCCTCGATCCCACCTCGGAGCAAACCAATCCGCTCAATCTTTCGGTCACACTGGACAACGGTTCTACACGGTTTTTCAATGGTATTGTGCATCGTGCTATCAGCCGTGAGATCGTGC
>JBGTJW010000528.1:0-4255 GCA_041744955.1 Stenomitos sp.
ATCTGGAGATTCGATCGCGAAGAGTACGAAAAGAGAGCGGTTAAAGTCTTCAAACCCTACCCCCTGCTCAGTCCCAACGCTGACAAGAAAGACAAACTCAAAGAACTCTTTACTGCCCATTACGGCAAAAGCTTTATTGAAAAAGAAATCCTCTACTACAACTTCATTGAGCGCGATGTCTATGTGGTGAATGGCAAGAAGGAACTTAAAAGTGAAATCGGGCAACTAATTTCACCTCGCCCGAAGCAGAAGTTTGGCACCGATAAAATTCTGGCTAAAATCGACGAGTTTCTGGAGCATGAAGCCGAAGACGACTACTTTATTCATCAGCTCGAACAGCAGCTTGCTCATGTTTCCGCTGCCAAACGTGCCGAACTCATCGAAAAGCGCAAAGCGTACGCCAACAACAAAAACGTCTAGTCTCTACTACTGCAATACGCCGCTGGCTTTGGCAAATCCAACATCATCGGCTGGACAGCCTTGCAACTCAAAGACCTGCGCCGCAACGGTGCCTACGTCTACGACAAAATTATGATTGTGGTCGATCGCCTGCAACTCCGCAGCCAGATCGACTCCAAAATGCTCAATATGAACATCGACAACCGGATGTACATTGAGGCACACAACAAAAAGACCTTCCAAGAGGCACTCCAGTCTGACACTCGCCTGGTCATCGTCAACCTGCAAAAGTTTGGAGCCGTGCGAGAAATGCTTGACGCGGAGACGCTGCAAAAACTCGCCGAACTCCGCATTGTCTTTTTAATCGACGAGATCCACCGCTCCGATAGTGGCGACCAGCATGAGGAGATGGTCAATATCTTTGACGAACTGCAAACCCCCTTTGACACGCAACGCCAATACAGCCTGTTCCGCACTAAAAAGAACCTGATTGTCGGCTTCACTGCCACCCCAGACGACCATACCCTCGCCCGCTTTGGTGAATTTAGTGGCTATGCCGAAAGCGAAAAGCTCTGGGTGCCCTTCGACTCTTATACCATGAATGAAGCCATTCAAGACGGCTTTATTCTCAACCCCCTCAAAAACATTGTCCTTGTTGCGTCTAAGATGCTGTTCGACCTTCCCAGCAACAAACTGGAGGGCTTCGCCGCACCCAACTATAAAGACGCTGATAAAAAGGATATCTACGAAAACCGCGATCGTATCCATGCTATTGCCTACTACATTGCCGATCTGCTGGTAAAAGATGTCTATCGGCAGATCCGAGGCACAGGCAAAGCCATGCTGGCTGTGTATTCGATTAAGGCAGCGATCGCCTACAAGCAGGCTGTCGCTCAACATTTCAACGAACTGGTCAAGCAGCCCAAATACGCTAAATATGCTGACGCGCCCATTCATGTCGTCTATTCCAGTAACCAGGACGAGCAAAGCGCCACAGGGCTAAATGATGGACTCACAGAAGAAAAAGTCTTAGAAAGCTTTGCCCTCAAGAAAAATGGCTTAATCATCGTTGTTGCCAAGCTCCAAACTGGCTTTGATGAGAAGAGACTCCACACCCTGTTTTTAGACAAAGAGATGAAGGGCATCGCGGCGATTCAAGCGATCTCACGGGTAGACCGCACTGCTAAACACAAAAATGACTGTAAAATCGTTGACTTTTCCTATAACAACGTCAACGTCCAAAACATTAAAGATGCCTTCGAGCATTTCTCAGATGTTGTCGTGAGCGACTTTGACCCCTTTAGTGACAAACGGATTTTAGAGATTCTGTTCCTTGCGCTCAAAAAATCCGATGTCTACGAAGAATTTTTTACTACTTTTCTCACAATCTTTAATGATGATGCGAAGCGGACTGATCCCGAAAGCTACCTCGATCTAGAAAGCAGCATCGAAAAGTATATTAGTGCTAATCCCAAGCGCACTGCTGATGCCAAAGCCAAAGCCGCTCAGTATTTCACCATACTTAACCGCATCGAGTATGTAATCACCCTGGATGCAAAATATAGCGAACCCACTTTTCTAGAATTTCTGCGGCTGTTCAACGCGATCTACAACAGGCTGTACCGCATTGATGATGTGAAAGACGCGATCGAGGTCTATTTCGATAATCAAATCGGCATCATTGAAGTCGAAACTCAAGAGCCACAACCAAAACGAAAGAGACCAACTGAGGTTGCTGAAGGGAGAGAACCTGGCAGCACAGTCTATCAGTTCGATGTTCTTGCCATTCTTGACGCACGTAACGAGCAAGAAGACTTGAAAGGAGAACGGATACAAGCTTTTGAATCAAAAATCATCGATCTCTTTGCGTATGTGCGAAGTGTTGATGACGGTAAACGTCTGATTGTCAAAATCAACTCAAACGTTCCAGAAGATGAGATTTATGAGGACTTTGCCAAGCTTTATCGCAGATACAGAGCCTTAAACCGCAAAAAAGTTGGCGATTACTTCTTCAACGAAACTGAAGACCTGATGAATAAGCTTTGCGACGACTTTGAAGTGACGGTTCGTCATGACAACGCATAATCTGAAGCATAAACGTTACTTGTAACCTTGCTACTTAATCGACGTTCCCTTTTACATTTCAAAACCTTGCTGCTAAAGCCTTGGGCTAAATCCTTAGAAGAGATCATGCTGCTTCAAGGTTTGATCGAGCTTTGCCTCAACTCGTTCAGGACAATACTTGGTTGAAATATCGCAGTAGCGACATTCTTGAAAACTAGGAACCTTACGGGCTGGTGTGGGATCGCTCAGCATGGCGATCGCCCCTCGAAACTGTACCTTCAATGCCTCATCCACCTGAAAAGCCTGAATCTCTATTGCTCCATCTGGATAAACCAAGCGCCCTGCCAAGGTTAAGCCTCGGCATCTTGAGCTACTGACAGGAAGCAGCAGTAAATAAATCAGAACCTGATATAGGTCGGAATTCTTCTTCCGTCCTGTTTTACAGTCCTCAACAAAGCCTTGCTGACCTGAGATCGCTAAAATGTCTGGTTTACCTGACACTTTGACAGCATTACTTTTCCCGGAGATCTCGAACCAGTTCTCGCCCTCCACATGAACGGTGTAGCCCTACGCCTCCAAACCACAAACTCGGCTACGCAGTAACGCTTGGTGGCTGGCATTCCATTTAGCTGAATCAAAGGTTGAACTCAATTTTTCGTATTTGTAATGAGTCCGAAACCAAACTGACCATTGGCATTGAGCTTCATCTGCCATCAATCGAGCTAACCAAGTCACCCAAATAGACGGCAAGGGCTTTAGTTCACCAGTCATCTCGCAACCTCACCTGCTGTTCTGCGATCGCTAACCAAGTTGCTGGGAACCAAGAGTTCCGGTTTAGCGAGGGAATTCAGAAGGATAGTACGTCTGAATTACTACAAAAGCAACAAAAGCTTGTCATTTGGCAAACCGAAAGCCGTTTATCTTCTTCTAGGCTTCTTACGATACATCTCTCGTAACGTCTGTAAGTAGTCAGGTTCTGACTCGACCGTGATCCAGATATGATGCGCCAGTGCTAAACGCTGCTTGTGCCTGTCGGTAAGAATTCTTCGATGTTCTCCTTGAGAAAACCAATGATTCACCGTTGTTAGCGAGCAATCGCAGATAAATGCTATCTCCTCGCGTGATACATCCCAGTAGTTAAGAAACTCGTCGAGTTCCATGCGCTCATTTTGTGAAGGTTGAAGATACGTCTCTAACGCACTCCAGTGTCGGTGAGATGGGCGCAGCGGGGCAATGGGCATAAGCATAAGGGTTGTCATAGTGGCAAGCTTAAGTTATCATGCTTCTACACTTTTAGATCATGCGTACTATTTTGTCGGCATTAGTAGTCACAATCTGATGAAAGTAGCAAGCATGTTGGATTTTTACTAGACTGCTCCGCCTAATGCCCTATTTCAACTTGAAAGCCCATGAGCATCCTCAAAAACCTCATTACCATCCAATGTCGCCTCATTGCCACTGAAGAAACACGCCGATCGCTTTGGCTTCTTATGGCAGAGAAGAACACTCCTTTTATTTATGAATTGCTTGAGCGAGTCAGCAAACATGAAGATTTTGAAGCATGGCAACGGTCTGGCAAGCTTGATATTGCCGCTTTGAAAAAACTATGGGAATCTTACAAGGATGAGTTTCCTGATGGTAAAGATTGTCCTACAGCGGTTCTCAGATGAATAAGCCACAGTGAGCGAACCAGCCAAGGGCATCATCAGCGGAAATACACTCATTAATAATCTTGGTTAAAGCTTGATCGAGTGCTTCATGGGTTCGAGCCTTAGCCGAACGGAGCAGTTGC
>JBGTJW010000529.1:0-16514 GCA_041744955.1 Stenomitos sp.
GAACTATGATTGTTCTTACTGAATCTAACGCAGACAGTTGGTGAGAGCGACTTTGAATCTCTGTTTCCCCATGCAGGCACTGAATCTTTGCTTAATTGGTCGATCCCCTACAGGAAAGAGCTAAAGTGATATAGGCACGGATTTTACACTTTCGTTGCATTACGCCAAATTTCTTACCATAATCGTCCCAACGCCGAATCAGTATCGGCTGCATTCCTAAGGAGACAATAGACTTATGCCGCAGCTTGAGGCAAGTGCAGCAATCGATTTTTACAGTGAAGTCTACAAAGATGCCTACAGCCGCATTAACGCGATCGTGATTGAGGGTGAACAGGAGGCAAACGAAAACTACATTCGGCTGGCTGAATTAATCCCTGATCAGAGTGAACAGCTATTCAGTCTAGCGAAAATGGAGAATCGCCACAAGAAAGGCTTTGAAGCCTGTGGACGCAACCTCAAGGTCACACCCGATCTAGACTTTGCTCGTCAGTTCTTCTCCAAGCTACACGAAAACTTTCAGGCTGCGGCGGCTCAAGGCAACATTGTGACCTGCTTACTGATTCAATCATTGATCATTGAGTGCTTTGCGATCGCCGCCTACAATATCTACATTCCAGTAGCCGACGATTTTGCCCGCAAAATTACTGAAGGTGTGGTTAAAGACGAATACAGCCACCTCAATTTTGGTGAAGAATGGCTGAAAGCCAACTTTGAAACCGTTAAGGCAGAACTGGAAACGGCAAACCGCCAAAATCTTCCTCTAGTTTGGCAAATGCTCAATCAAGTGGAAACGGATGCTCATGTGTTGGGCATGGAAAAAGAGTCACTTGTGGAAGACTTTATGATTCAGTACGGTGAAGCACTGGAAAATATTGGCTTTACCACTCGCGAAATCATGCGGATGTCGGCTCTTGGTCTTTCTGCCGTCTAACATTGCAGCCAATGAACTGGGCTGGAACACTTTGATCCTACTCATGTATCGGTAAGGTGTTTTTGCTGCAATCCATCCGCTACTCGATAGCAATGGTAGTTAGCCCTTAGTGCTCTTGCTCTAAGCAGCAGTTTACGGGAGTTAGTGGCGATCGCTACTAACTCCCATCAGCATAAGTGATCAAATTCATCACTCTTCAAATTAGTCATGACTCATCCGCTTAGGGATTGGTCATTTTGAGCGGTATCTTTTAACAGCCGTTACAAAGATATTGCTTACCAAGCTACTTCAATCAAATTCTTAAGTTTTGCAGAGTGGTTCATGTTTGGTTTAATTGGTCATCTCACAAGCCTAGAGCACGCTCAATCAGTTGCCGAAGAATTAGGGTACCCCGAGTACGCTAACCAAGGTCTTGATTTTTGGTGTAGTGCCCCGCCACAAATCGTCGATACTATCAAGGTTACAAGCATTACGGGTCAGACCATTGAAGGTCGATACGTCGAATCTTGTTTTCTACCAGAAATGTTAGCCGCCCGTCGGATCAAGGCTGCTACTCGCAAGATTATTAATGCCATGGCACACGCCCAGAAGCATGGGATCAACATCACGGCGCTGGGTGGCTTTTCTTCTATTATCTTTGAAAACTTTAACTTACAGCAGGTTCGGCAGGTGCGGAATGTGATGCTGGAGTTTGAGCGCTTTACAACCGGGAATACCCACACTGCATACATTATCTGCCGACAGGTTGAGCAGGCATCACAGGCATTAGGCATTAATCTTTCTACGGCTACTGTTGCTGTTTGTGGCGCAACCGGAGACATTGGTAGCGCGGTCTGTCGCTGGCTCAACACTCGCACCGATGTCGCTGAACTCTTACTAATTGCTCGTAACCAGGAACGCCTCCAAGCATTGCAAGACGAACTGGGTCGTGGCAAGATTATGGGTTTGCAAGAAGCCTTGCCTCAAGCCGATATTGTTGTCTGGGTTGCCAGTATGCCGAAAGGTGTAGAGATTGACCCGACGACCTTAAAACAGCCGTGTTTGTTAATTGATGGTGGCTATCCAAAAAATTTGGCAACCAAAATTCAAGGATCGGGCATTTGTGTCTTAAATGGAGGCATTGTCGAGCATTCTCTGGATATTGACTGGCGCATTATGAACATTGTCAATATGGATGTTCCTGCTCGTCAACTTTTTGCCTGTTTCGCTGAGTCCATGCTGCTTGAATTTGAGAAATGGCACACTAACTTTTCCTGGGGACGCAACCATATTACGGTTGAAAAAATGGAGCAAATCGGGCAGGTTTCTGTTAAACACGGCTTCAGACCGTTACTTGTCTAGCACGATCGGACATTCCATCATTGAACTGTAGGAACTGTCGTCGCTTGTAGGCATTTCCAGCCTGGTCAAAAAGGGGTTAACAGGACTCGTTTTCCCAGGCTCTTGTCTGTTCTTGCAGTTTTAATGATGCTATCTCAACTAAGGGTGAGAACAGAGCAAGCGTGAGTGCTGCAAAACGTTCTATCGTTGCTCACTGCAAGATCGCATCAGTCGGTTGAGAAAAGGGTGCCGTCAAATGCTTGTGTAGAAGCAACCTTCGCGGCGGCTGAAACCAACCGCGCCAAAAAGGATCAGCTTGCATCACCCGATAGCCTGCCTTGTCGTACAGTCGCCTTGCCGGATGGTTGTCTTCTAGCACATGTAGGTAAAGATCCTGAAAGCCACCCTCTAGAGCGATCGACTCACACGCTCTTAAGATTTTTTGTGCCGTACCTCGCCTGCGAACGTCCGAATGTACAGCTAAATTTGAAACATACGGGTAAGGAAGACTGCGAAACTGAAAGGGACTGGTTGAACGAAATGTAATTTCCACCGTTCCTACCAGATCGCGTGTCGTAGTCGTGTCATGGCTGGATGGCAAGATCACAGCCACAAGACAGACATAATCGGATGGCAAAGACGATCGTAAACGATAGCGCAGATCTTCGTACACTCCCACTCTCAAAAGCGGAAGAAACCAGCGCATAAAGCCAACATTCGGATAAAAGCTATCTGAAAGAAGCTCAACAAGAGCAGCCAAATCCTTCAATTGGGCAGCGCGGATCGAGAGACTCAGCGGGTTAGAAGACAATCCGTGCGTTGGTGGCTGACTACAGTTCAAAAGTGAATATAGAACGAAAAACTTAGCTATAACTACTTTACAGCTAAAAGAACAGGCACTCCTTTGTTCTGAACACTAAGAACCAGGAGGTCGCCGATACTTTTTCTGAATGTTTATCTAAAATAACCTGATTATCAAACTGCTATAGGGATCACTTACAGAGCGATTGCAATGACTTCAGTTGCAATCGCTCTGTAAGAATGATTGCAACTATTTGCCAATACGGGGTGGCTCACGAAAGGCGATCGCAAAAAAGAGAACGCCTAGTGCCAACGTAATGATCAAAATGTAAGCGACGCTTTCCATACCAAAAATCTCAACCTCTTTGCAAAATCAGTCTATCGACCTAACCATAAAAGGGGCTAACAGTCTCTACTTGACGATCGACATCGGTCAATCTTTCAGCAGATTCAGGTGTAGCCCCTTCCTTATCCTAGTAAACGCCTAAACGGCTTCTTTGCGGCGAGTACTCTTATCACCAAGCTTCTGATAGAAGCCCCACTCTACTTGCTCTTCAGAGAGGTCTGGATCAACACCTGCAAACACATCCCGGAAGATGGTGCGCGTGCCGTGCCAAATGTGACCAAAGAAGAACAGCAGCGCGAATACTGCATGACCAAAGGTAAACCAACCACGAGGGCTAGTACGGAAGACACCGTCAGAATTCAGCGTCTCGCGATCGAACTCAAATGGTTCACCCAGTTGGCTCGCACGTGCGTAGCGCTTAACAGTGGCTGGATCTTTAAACGTTTGACCGTTCAATGTCCCTCCGTAGAAACTTGCCGTCACACCGTTTTGCTCAAAGCTGTACTTAGACTCTGCTTTGCGGAACGGAATGTCAGCACGTACAATGCCCTCTTTATCAGTCAGAACCACCGGAAAGTTCTCAAAGAAGTTTGGCAGGCGGCGAACTGATAGCTCTCGCCCTTCGCTATCTTTGAAGACGGGATGACCCAACCAGGCTTGAGGAATGCCATCACCTTTATTCATTTGACCCGTGCGGAACAAACCACCCTTCGCAGGGCTATTGCCAACATAGTCGTAGAAAGCAAGCTTCTCAGGAATTGCTGCATAGGCATCTACCAGGCTGTTTCCGTCAGCAACACTCGTCTGCACACGACGATCGATCTCTTGCTTAAAGAAACTGCTATCCCATTGATAGCGTGTTGGACCAAACAACTCGATCGGTGTCGTTGCGCTACCAAACCACATTGTGCCAGCCACAACAAACGCTGCAAAAAACACTGCTGCAATACTGCTAGAAAGCACTGTCTCAATGTTCCCCATCCGCAGCGCTTTATACAAACGCTCTGGTGGACGAACACTCAGGTGAAACAGACCAGCAATGATACCAACAATGCCTGCGGCGATGTGATGCGCTACAACCCCGCCTGGGTTAAAAGGGTTAAACCCTGCTGGACCCCATTCAGGCGCTACAGGTTGAACGCTGCCAGTAAGACCGTAGGGATCAGATACCCACATACCAGGACCAAACAGCCCTGTCAGATGGAAGGCACCAAAGCCAAAGCAGAGCAAACCAGATAAAAACAAATGAATGCCAAACATCTTTGGCAAATCAAGCGCTGGCTCACCAGTACGAGGATCTCTAAAAAGCTCCAGATCCCAGTAAACCCAGTGCCAGCAGGCTGCTAGAAACAACAGACCAGACAGGACAATGTGAGCAGCCGCAACACCCTCAAACGACCAGAAGCCAGGATTAACTCCTGTCTCGCCAGTGATGCTCCAGCCACTCCAAGAGCCTGTGACACCCAACCGTGCCATGAACGGCATAACAAACATCCCTTGACGCCAGATCGGATTTAGAACTGGGTCACTCGGATCGAAGATCGCAAGCTCATAGAGAGCCATGGAACCTGCCCACCCTGCTACAAGTGCAGTGTGCATCAGGTGCGTTGCGATTAGCCGACCTGGATCATTGATAAGAACAGTATGTACTCGGTACCAGGGTAGTCCCATTGACTACGCTCCTCCTTGTGAATAGCTCTAGTTCGACGTATTTCCTAAACATTTTTTAAAGCGCCAGACATCTAGTATTTCTACCAAGTCTGAGGCTCATTCAACCTCACGCTTTTTAATCTGGCTCTTAATTCGGCGGTCTGACAAGAGCTAGATTGCAGCCCACCAGCGATGCTTGTGAAAATGAAGACGTACAAAGAAGTGTAACCAGTGTGAGAACCGATTGCAAGCAAAAGAGGGTGATGCCAAAGTTTTGAGCAAGACAGGCATAGTCTTGTAAACTTACGTAACAGCAAGGCGTTGAGTCTATCAAATGTTACTGAAGTTTTAGAACCGTAGATACGGTTCAGGGAGTGGTGTTAACGTCCCTAAACTTTTGGCTCTCAACGTACACAGCGTACGGTTTCTATCTTTTTAATCATGTTCCGCTTTTGGCTGAATGCAGGCACTATATGCCATTGGTATATTCTGCTCGCAGCTATTCTCTCTGTAACCACCACCGCTACTTTTTGTAAACGGAATCTAAGGCATGACAACCATTAAGTTTTTGAAAGAAGATCGTGAAGTCGTTGTGGCAAATGGTGCAAATCTAAGACTGAAGGCGATCGAGAACCGCATTGACATTTATACCTTTGTGGGCAAAATGACCAACTGTGGTGGCTACGGTCAGTGTGGCACTTGCCTTATTGAAGTCGTTGAGGGCATGGAGCATCTTTCGCCCCTCACCGAAACGGAAACGGTCAAACTCAAGAAGAAACCTCCTACCTATCGGCTAGCGTGTCAGGCTCTTGTCAATGGTGATGTAACTGTTAAAACAAAGCCCTCTAAAAAATGAAGGCGATCGCGCTTAAAGCGCGATCGCCCTGGCTCCGTAAACCTGTCTGCTTCAAAAACCATAGTGCGCGCTTTTTACAAAATGACTATCCAACTAGAACTACCCAAATAGAGCGTTCCTACCGGATCAACGCCTCGTTCGTTCACAGTCCTATTTTCAGCCAGGAAAGATCGCACAGTGGTATCCTGTTAGTGTCGATGCAGCGCTAGTCGGGTAATTTTATGCAAGTCAATGAGTTAGGGTTTATTGCAAGCATCCTATTCGTGCTGGTTCCAGCAGTTTTTCTACTCATCCTTTACATTCAGACGGCAAGCAGAGAAACCAACAAAGACTCTTAAGAGTGCCATCCGGTAGTCTTTAAATTCATTCACAAAGTGCCAAGAGCGAAAGTTCCTGGCACTTTGTGTTCTAACTGCTGTTGCGACTGTTGTTACAAAGGCAGCGTCGGCTTTTTAGATTGGCTTGATCGTTGGTGCGATCGACTGAGCCTACTGGCTTCTGTTGCTCTGCGGCTATGATCGTTCTGGCAGCACAAGCAACTGTTGCATAAACACGGGTGCCTAAAGGAGAGTCTCATCATCGCCTGTAAGGGGAATGAAGCCAGCAAAACTTGATGCTGGGTCTTTAACCGCTGTGTCCTGAAAATTGCTGAGTAATGATTGCAGTTTCATGCGGTGGATGTAGGGCCAGCCACCAGAGGCTTCGATATCTTTTAGTAAGCTGTAGAGAGCCTGACGATTATCAGGTAGAGAATCCTGAAACAGGCTATCACGGATCTCTTGATGCAAGCTTTCTAGCAGCCTCAGTAAAGCCAATAAGGCTAAATTATCACCTTGACGGTTATGGGCTACTTCCCGGATAGTCTCAGCAATGGACTGGAGGCTAGCTTCAAGATGCTGTGCCTTAACACAATCGCGATCGCTCATCAAAGTAAATTCCCTCAACACTACCTAATCATCTAGCTAGTATCTGGCATTAGTCCGTCAAGTGCATCATCATGCCATCCTGTCCTTTTAGTGGTAGTAACTGTAACTGCGGTAGTAAGTGCAACCGTCAGCGCTAACTTTGTTGTGTAGATCAAGTAAAAGCTACATTGCCGTGTAAAATTCAAAATGAAGTCTTAGTTCGATCGTGTCTAGGAATCAAGCTTTCAGTAAGGCAGGGGTATCCTTCATCCTGTCTCACTGAAGGCTGAAGACATGCTCCCAAAGATCTGGGTACTGGGTTCTAGTAGAGTCTTTTTGCCTGTTGCCACAGTTGTTGCTAAGGCAAAGCTCCCGTCTTAATGGGTAAAGCTCGTTAAGATTCAGCTTTTGGTTTCATTGTCAAAAAATATTTACGTTGATATTGAGGTTTTCATGAAGTACCGCGCTTTAACCGTTGCACTTCTGGCATTATGCGTCAGTCTAATGACTGTTTTTTCTACGCCCCCCGCTTTTGCTAGAGAAGCCCTAACGTACGACCAAATTCGAGGTACGGGCTTGGCTAACAGTTGTCCAGTGCTAGAAGCGACATCTCGTGGGTCAATACCGATCGAAGCGGATAAGTCCTACGCACTCACCTCTCTTTGCTTGCAGCCAACGAGTTTTCTTATCAAAGAGGAATCGGCAAACAAACGGCAAAAAGCAGAATTTGTTTCCGCTAAACTAATGACCCGCTACACCTCTACTATTGAGTCGGTGGAAGGCAAACTCAGCCTAAACCCCGATGGTAGTCTTACGTTCGTTGAGCAAGACGGCATTGACTTCCAAGCCATTACTGTGCAGCTTCCTGGTGGTGAGCGCGTTCCGTTTTTGTTTACCATCAAGAGCTTAGTTGCTACTACACAGCCTGGACTAGGTAGCATCAGTACTGCTACTGATTTTGAAGGCTCATTTAAGGTACCCTCTTACCGCACTTCAAACTTCCTTGACCCAAAAGGTCGTGGTTTAACGGCTGGTTATGGTAGCGCGGTTGGTCTTCCTGCTCAGGGAGATGCTGAAGAATTAGCAAAGGAAAACACAAAGCAGTTTCAGCTTGATAAGGGTCGCATTTCGCTCCAGGTTGCCAAGATTGACAATGTAACAGGCGAAATTGCAGGTACTTTTGAAAGTGAGCAGCCATCCGAGACAGACATGGGTTCCAAAAAACCTAGTGATGTCAGGATCAGCGGTCTTTTCTATGCTCGTGTTGAACCGGCGGCGGTCTAAGCGTTGAAAGCTTGTTTTTGAGTCTTTGATGAAGCGGGTTTTCACTTCATGTTGCTATTGATCCCAATTGATCTACTTTTTAAGGGGCGTAAAGCCCCTTTTTTTTGAGCTTTTACATTACGCTTTTTTACTTAAAGATTGTGCTTAACGTTAAATAAGGAATCTGGATCTATCACCAAAAAACACGACAAAAAGTGCTGCTGCTCTGCCTTTCCGCAGAATTAACGTTGTCGTCGTATAATTTCAGGGAGTCGGTGCTTTACCGAAACTCCGATTTGGTAACAGTGTTGCAACCGCTAGTGGAAAACCAGTGATGAGCCGCTTTGGCCTTATTACCAGATCCGTAAAAATGCCGTTGCTGTGAATCTGTGTGAACGAATAGTGTTAATCAGCAGCAGTAGAACGTTCGCACACCGACCCGGTTTCTCAGAGAAAACTCTGAAGATATTGGTCGTTAGAGTGCAGTTCAACTGAAGTCATTGAGTTCTTTAGTCGAATGGTCAGTTGTTTGTAAGACCCCATTCCTAGAGTGCTTTTCCCGCCCAGTGTGCCCTGCTGAACATCAACTAAGACTGCGTTTGATTCTTCCTGTGTCACTTGCTCTACCGACTGAAATTCGTCATGCTAACGACAGTAAACTGTGAATTGAAAAGCGAGAGTTTACAACTTTTGCGAGCCTATCAGCAATCGCCCTGCCCTCAGGTGCGAAATCAACTGGTTGAACTTAACATTGGTTTAGTTAGAAAGGAAGCGCATCACTGGATTCACCAGTGTACTGAGGGTTACGAGGACTTACTACAAGTTGGCTCGATCGGTTTGATTCGGGCGATCGAGCGTTTTGATATCTCCAAAGGGCACGCTTTTAGTTCTTTTGCCATTCCTTATATACGGGGTGAGATTCAACACTATCTGCGCGATAAAAGTCCCTCTGTTCGCATTCCTCGACGTTGGCAAGCGCTGGAACGGCAAGCAACCCTGGCAGTACGCGATTTGCAGGTCAAGCTGAAGCGTCAACCCATCGACTCAGAAATTGCAGGGGCGATCGATATCTCACTGGCTGAGTGGCAAGAAATTAAATTGGCTTGCCGTAACCGCGCCATTCTCAGTCTGGATGCGCCTGTTCGGGATGATGACGAAGGCGCGTCGTCGTTAGGGGAATTAGTACCGGATACCCAATATCGCAGCTTCCAACTAGCGCAAGAAGATCAGTTGCGCTTACAGCAGTCGTTAGTGCAGCTAGAGAACCGGACACGGGAAATTTTAGAGTTCGTCTTTCTCCACGACTTGACACAGAAAGAGACTGCTGAGCGTCTTGGTATTAGTGCGGTTACGGTTTCTCGTCGGGTTAAAAAGGGATTGGAGTCGCTTCAAAAACTGATGGTAGGGTCAGATGACTAACATCAGTGCTCGCTCAGCACACTTTTTATCTTCAGTTAGCGTTTAAGGCGAAACCTTCATAATAGAGCGCAGCCAGGTTCAACAGCGTCTTGCTGCCCTTCTCCTGGCTCATGCGTTCTTGCTATGTAAATCCCAACATTCTTGAGCGATCGCCCAATCTTCTTGCGTGTGGATGACGAGGACACGGACGGCTGAGTCGGGCATGGCAATGTCTTGGTCAACGGGTGCCTGTTGATTCTTGTCTAGATCCAACTTTAGCCCTAGAAAGCTGAAAGATTCGCAGGCAGCAGCTCTCACAGCCGATGAATTTTCGCCAACCCCAGCAGTGAAAACCAGTGCATCCAGTCCGCCCAGGCTGGCTAGCATGGCTCCGATGCAGGAGCGCAGCCGATGGATGTACATAGCGAACGCAAGTTTGGCACGCTCGTTGCCTGTCTCGATCGCGCTTTGAATCTGACGCAGATCGCCTGATATACCGGAAATGCCTTTCAAGCCTGAGTCTTGATTCAGCATCTGGTTGAGCTGCTCCACCGTGTAGCCTTCTTGACGTTGTAAGTAGATTAGGATGCCGGGATCGATGGCACCCGATCGGCTACCCATCATCAGACCGTCTAGCGGCGTGAAACCCATAGTCGTATCGATGCTGCGCCCTTCACGAACGGCGGCTAGCGAACAGCCATTACCCAGGTGACAGATAATCAGCTTTAGAGCGGCAGGATCAGTCTGTAGAATCTGCGCGGTACGGTGTGTGCAGTATTGATGGCTGATGCCATGAAAACCGTAGCGCCGCACGTCCCTAGCGAGCCATTCGTAGGGAATGGGGTAGGCAGCCGCTTCTAAAGGCATATGGGCATGGAAGGCAGTGTCAAAAACAGCCACTTGTGGTGTTGAGGGCAAGACGCGCTCAACGGCTTCAATACCTTCCAGGTTGGCAGGGTTGTGGGCAGGAGCAAGCACAGCCAGTCGAGCGATCGCTGCCTTGACATCATCAGTCACGCTGGTGCTAGTGAGATACTCCCGTCCACCGTGAACGACCCGATGCCCAACGACATCAATTTCGGTCAGTGTCTCGATCACTTTTGTTTTGCCCTGCCAGAGCGTATCGAGCAGATGGGCAGTGATGGCACGGCGATCGTCGGCGGGCATCGCTTCTTCAAGTACTGCTCCATGAGCTGTTTTTACTTTGATTTCAGCGGCATTCTGCTGATGCGTCCAATCGACGTGAGCCTCCCAAAGCGGTGGCTGTGGCTCAGAGAGTGTGTCTTCCGTGAGATCATAGAGACAGCTTTTTTGACTGCTCGATCCGGCATTTAGCACGAGTATCTTCATGGAAGGCTCAAGTAAATAACAAGGTTAGATGGCAGAGCCATGCTGCTTAAGCTCCTAGCGGTAGAGTAAACCAGAAGGTTGCACCCTGCTCAGGGGCACTGATTGCGCCAATCTGCCCACCATGAGCCGTGATGATTTGCCGACACAGATAAAGACCTAAGCCGATACCAGTTGAACGACGGGCGCGTGTGCCACGAGTATAACGGTCAAAGAGAGAATCACATTCGTCTGGAGTCATACCGACTCCATTGTCTTGCACACTACAGCGGATTAGGTCACCCGCGATCGTTGCCTCTAGCGTTAAATGTAGACCGGGTGGATTATGCTTGAGCGCATTGGTAAGAAGGTTCTCAAGCACGCGCCGCAGCATGGTGGGATCAGCCGTAATCAAAGGGACGGCAGGGGAAACTTGATTGATCAGCGTTGCCTGGTTCTCAAGTAACAGTGGCTCCAGATCATCGACGATCGCACGTATTAAATTGCCTAAATTAAGCGATTCGCAGTGCAGATTAATGCCCCAGGTTTCGCTGGAGTGTGCTTCCAGTAAGGAGTTGATCATACTAAGCTGACGATCGCTGCTTTGCACCATCCGCTCCAAAATCGAGCGTTTAAGCACAACCGTATCGCCCGGTTTCTGCTGTAGATTTTTGAGCACCATCATCGTGCCCATGATGGGTGTCCGCAGGTCATGAGAAACAGCATTCAAAAAGTCGTCTTTGGTTTGGCTAAGCTCCTGAAGTGCCAGCATATTTTGTTGGAGTTGGGCTGTCCGTTCCTGCACCTGCTGTTCCAGGCTACTAGCAAGGGTTTGCACTTGATGGTACAGCTCCGCCTGCTGAATTGCGATCGCCACTTGCACTGCCAGTTGCTCTAAAAGCTGAGTCTCAAACGCTGTCCAGTGACGGGGGCGATCGCACTGATTGGCAACGAGTACACCAAAGAACTCCTCACCAAGGATGATGGGCACCCCCAGGCTGGCTTGAATGTGGCAGCGCTGGTAGTAATCTGCCAACAGCGGTGATACGGCTGCGGTTGCAGTATTGTCGATCGCTTGCACTTGCCCCTGAGCAAACAGCGCTCGAATTTCGCGCAGGTAGATGTCATCGGCGATCCAGGTAAGAATGGATCCCCATTCGTTTGCGGCAGATTCTGCAACCACTTTGCCATGCCATGCGTCATCAATCTGACCGATGAAGACACGATCGACGGTCAAAAATTGGCGCACTTCGGCTACGGTCGTCGTGAGAATTTGATCGAGATTGAGCGATCGCCGAATGCGGAGAGCGATTAACCCTAGCAGACGATCGCGGTCAGCATTTGCCTGTAGCTGGGCGATCGCACGTTTGCGCTGCGTAATGTCACGCACGATCGCCAGCACCTCATCTTTACCACTGACAACCAGGCGGGCTTCGTAGTCACGCCATTCGCCCTGGTTGAGCAGTTGATATTCGAAAATTTGAACCTCGCCCGTTGTCAGCGTGCGTGTAATGTGTGCCATCCGCTGCTCAGCAGTTTCTGGGGGTAGCACCTCGTAAATGGTTTTGCCGATCATGTCGCTGGCTGGAGTGGCAAAGTCATTCTCTCGCTCGGCTTTGCAGTCTAGATACGTACCGTCCCGACCGATGCGGAACATCATATCGGGGATTGCGTTTAAAAACGCCAGATTGCGCGCTTCACTGACTTGGAGGGCTTCTTCCGTGCGTTTGCGATCGGTGATGTCGAATGAAACCGTGAGCAAGCAGGAAACGCCTTTAAGGCGGATGATTTCCGCAGAGAGGAGTGCTACGCCAATTTCACCCGATTTGCGACGGAATTTGATCTCCAAATTACGCACTGATCCACACTCTTGCAGCCTTTGCAACATGGCGGCACGCGCTGTTAAATCGACCCAAATGTTTAAGGCTGGGATTGTGAGTCCAATGATCTCCTCCCGCTGATAGCCTGTGATCTGTAAGAAACTGTCGTTGATGTCGATGACGCGCGATAGGGGAGCCGCTTGTAGGGTTGTGAGGGTCATGGCGGTTGGGCTGCGCTGAAAGAGGATCGAAAATTTTTCCTCTGACTCACGCAGTGCCTGTTCCGATCGCTTCCGCTCGGTAATATCGAGAATGTAGCCTTCGTAATGGGTTACGTCTCCCGCTTCGTTAAAGATCAAGCTACAAAAGTCATAGACCCAGCGCACGTCTCCATCCGCCTGTACGATCCGGTAATCTTGTTCAATGGCAGTTGCTTTGGCAGCGACGCTTGCTGCCACTTCAGACACCACTCGCGCCGCATCATCCGGGTAGATAAGATCGCCGTAGAGGAGTTTGCCAGACGTGAATGCGTCTGGCTGGTAGCCAAACTGCTGCACATTGGCGGACACGTACTCCACTGGGAAGCCCGCTTCGGCTCGCCAGCGAAAGACAACCACGGAACCTGACGCAAAGAGGCGACGTTCGCGATCGCTGGCTTGCTCTGCCAGTCTGCGCTCCGTTACGTCGGTTAAAACGGACAGGGAGCGTAGGGTCGCCCCGTCTGAGTCTCGCTCGGCGATCGCCGACAACAACACGTCCATGATGTCGCCGTTTTTCTTCACGAATTGATAGGGCACGTCCGTACAGAGACCGGTGCTGACGTAGGCTGGCAGTACGACTGTTTCAGCATAATGCCGCGAGGCTGGAGTCATAAACTCTACGGCTTTGCGCCCCAGTACCTCACTGCGCGTGTAGCCAAGGGACGAGAGCCAGTGTTCACTGACGCTGATTAAACAATCGCGGCGATCGGTCGATTGCAGCATCGCGGGTGTGTTGTTGTAGAGCGAGCGATAGCGATGCTCCCGTTCGCGCAGTGCTGCTTCTGCACGTTTGCGATCGGTCACGTCACGCTCAATACCGAGTACTTCTGCTGCGCCACTGACAACCAGGCGCACTTCGTAATCCCGCTGTTCTCCAATGTGTGAACCGCGGTCGTGGGTAAGCTGATACTCCAGGGTTTGCAGGGTGCCAGTGTCAAGGGTACGGGCGATCGCGGCTAAACAGCGTTGGGCGATCGCGTCAGGGAGAAATTCGCGCAGATTACTACCGACAACAGTTTCGCGGCTAAACCCATGCTCGGCATCCTCTGCTGTGCCCTTAAAGTCCAGGCTATCACCTTGCCGATTGACCAGAAACACGCGATCGGGCAATGCCTGCAAAATGGCTTTGTACCAAATGTGGGGTGGTTCTGGCTCTGGTTCTGGTTCTGGAGACTTCAGATAGTTCGCCAGAATGCTTTGCAGCCGCTCAAATGCCGCTTCATCCCGGCAGCAGTCCCGCATTGTCTGTAAGTCCACCGTGTCAAGAATCATTGCCAATTCCTGCAAGTAATGCTAAGTCTTATCCCTGTCGTTGAAGCACCTGGGGCATGGAAGGAACCGGTGCGTGGGAGTTGTTTCCACTTAGTCGTCCGCCTGCATCCTGCCCTAACCTGGATTGCTATGTCGCTTCAGTTACATCTTCCTGGTAAAACTGGGTGAGCGATCGTTTTCTAAGGAAGAATTTAAACCGCTTGAAACGTGCTGGGCTAATTTCAAGCGTTTGCTCGTCGCCACCAACCCTATAGCCGTAGCCATACTGGTGCGGACGGGGTGCAGGGGTAGAACCCCCTTCGGCTTGAGCGCTCAGGTCGAAAGCTGGCTGGGGGCGAAGCCCCCCCACCCCCTTTGCTCCCAATCTCCTAAGTTCTGTAGCAATCGCTATACGAGGAAAATAATCGTGCGTTTAGGCGCTGAACAGGTATCATCACGGCAACTTAGGGCAAAATGCTTTGCTGCTTGTCTGTGACTTCAAAGGCAACTAATGGCATACCCATGCGTATCTGAGTGTAGAAGAAGGGAAATAAATCCCGATCGTGATCGCCATAATCACGGTCTTTTTACTGAAAATCGGCATTTTTCGCTGTCTTTTTCTTTTCGGAACCTTCAGACTCGTTGAAGGTCTATAAAACTAACGAATCGTCAATGTGTCTTTGGAGAACTCTACTTATGTCGTATGTCAATGTGTGGAAATCTGGGACAGCCATGTTGGTTGCTCTCGGTCTGACCACGGGCGCGGTTGCACCGATCGTGATTACGGCTCCTGCTTCTGCCCAAACCGCTTTTCCAGACGTGCCTTCGAGCTACTGGGCAAGCGAGTTTATTCAAGCACTCGTCAACCGTGGCGTTATTGCTGGGTTTCCTGATGGCTCGTTTCGTCCTGAAGAACCCGTAACTCGTGCTCAATTTGCCGCCATTGTTAGCAAAGCGTTTAACAGACAACCTGTGCGCCAACCTGTGCAATTTACCGATATCCCGGCTGGCTTCTGGGCAACAAATGCGATCCAGGCAGCGTATACCACTGGCTTTTTGGCAGGCTATCCCGGTAACGCCTTTAGACCAGACGAAAATATTCCTCGTGCCCAAGTGCTGGTGTCGTTGGCGAACGGGTTGAACTATGCTGCCACCGGTACTGCCGATAGTGTGCTAATGGCGTACAACGATGCAGCTAGCATTCCTGACTACGCTCGTCCCAGCATTGCTGCCGCGACTCAACGGCAAATCGTCGTCAACTACCCTGACGTTAGAACACTCAACCCAAATCAAGCAGCCACACGTGCCGAAGTTGCAGCGTTTGTCTATCAAGCACTGGTGAGCGCTGGGCAAGTGTCAGCCATTAACTCGCCCTATATTGTTGGCGCAGTCCCACAAGGTGTACGCATCCCGGCTGGAGCGTCGATTCCGGTGCGCTATGAAAGAGCTGATAAGATTTTGCTGGCTCAAAATGAACCGAATCCTGTTCCTGTAACCCTTAAAGTGTCACAGAATATTGTCGATGCTCAAGGAGCAGTGCTGATTCCAGTCAATAGCGACGTGGTTGGGCAACTGCAAATGGCTCAGGGGGGCGCTCAATTCGTTGCCAGCCAGATTGTCTTGCCAAATGGTACTCAGCTTCCTGTGAGCGCTAACTCTGAAGTGATCACCCGGACTGAGACGGTAAGTAGAGGGACTAATGTCGGCAGAGTGATTGGAGGTACTGTTGTGGGGGCAGGTGCTGCGGCTGGTATTTCTGCTGTCACGGGCGATCGTGTCATCAAGGCTGTGGAGGTGCTACCGGGTGCCGCTATTGGTGCACTGGCTGGCTTCTTTCTCGGTAGGGATAAGGTGGATCTGATTGCCATTAACCCCAATACGGATTTGAGCTTGACGCTTGCGTCAGACCTTGTGATTCGTTAAGAGCAAGACGACGGATTGAAGATCCACGGGCTGAAGATCCATTGATTAAAGCGATTCTGTCGGGGTATGGCAAGGCTGTGCCCCGACTTAGTGTTGGCGATCGGTTGAAAAGTCTGCTTAAACAAAGCTCTGTTTGAAGTCAGCTTTTGGATCTGGTGAAAGGGCTTGGTCACACCGAGGGTTAAGATCCTTGCTGCCAGAAGCAGCTTTCATCCCTTACTGCTTTCAAGACGTTTGTTCTGATAGTGTCAGTTTTGAGGCTTCAGCGATCGCCAACCGTACCATCACCGTTGTGCCTTGTCCATATGCTGTCAGCGCCGCAACAACGTTCTGATCCACACTATTGACCTGGGCGGGGCTAAACACGTAGATTTCACCCTGCATTTGTGTCACCAGGGCACGTGCGATCGCTAAACCCAGCCCACTTCCAGGTATGGCGGTTTGAGCCTGCACGCCCCGGTAGC
>JBGTJW010000530.1:0-12254 GCA_041744955.1 Stenomitos sp.
TGATATCGACGTGGGCAACAAACCAGGTGCGTAAGGCTTTTGCCTGCTCCAGGTTGATCGCATCCAGATCCAGTGGTGGCGGATACAGATCAGGTTCTAGCGTTGCTGCCCAGCTAACGTCAGTATCGAATCGCGCTGCCCCAAATGGCATCACGCTTTCTGGCAACCGCGATAGGTGCGGCACAATGTTTTCCAAGCCCAAAAACCGTTGGCGCTGTTGTTCTAGCTGCTTGACTCGCTGCTTGCGAGCTTGCTTGTAATTGAGGATTGGGGCAGGATAGCCTTTCATTGGTCGCGGTGAGCCGAGGCATTCGGGTGGCAGATGCTTCAGTTCTGGTAGCCAGCGCTTGATGAAAATACCATCGGGATCGCAGCGATCGACCGCAACCTGTTCCGGGTTATAAATGCGTGTCCAGGTTTTATCAACGCAATGGGTGACACCGGACTGCATTGCCCACTGGTAATGGTCGATCGGGCAATCACCATCAATCAGATGACGCATGAAGTGTAAAGCACCATAGCGCCAGTCCATTCCCAGCAGATTGCTCAAAAAGCTGGAGTAGAGGGCACGGATGCGAAAGTTGAGTTCTTTCCAGCCGCCCGTTGCCTGGAGACATCGTGCTGCTGCATCGACGATCGGAAAACCCGTTTCGCCCTGCTGCCATGCGCGGTAGAGCGTTTCGTCAAATGCCCAGCCGTCCTCATCAAAAATGTTGTAGAGCGATCGCAACTCTAACTGGGGCAAGTAGCGAAACCGTTGGGCAAACCCGTTACCCCAACGCAACCGGGCAATCAACTGCTTACGGCTCCGCTGCACCCGCACATCAGGCGAAGCTTTGAGCTGCTGCGCCATCTGGTAACATTCCCGTACAGAAATCGCACCAAATTTGATGTGTGGACTTAATCCTGTGGTCGCTTCGGCGCTGGGATAAGAGAGTTGCCAGTAGTAGCGTTCCGTTTTCTCGGTTAGAAATTCCTGCAACATTTTGCGGGCTGCCTGAGTGCCAGCAGGCGGAATTTGCTTGGCATCGGGCAAATGCCCTACGTCGGTAAGCGTCGGTAGAGGTTCACTAATGACATCGACTGGCACATGGACATGAGCAGGAATCGGCACCATATCTGCGTTCATGTCTGAATACCATAAGTCCCGATAGTCAGGGTAGGGAATCAATGCATCAGTTGTAGCAAGGGGCTCAAACCAGCGAATTTTGAGGTTTTCTTGCGCTAAAGCTTTGTTTAAGCGGGCATCTCGCACCCGTCCATAGATCCGTTCAAAGTCGATATGGGCATAGATGCCGTCTGCCTGGGTTTCGCGAATGAGTTGCGGTAGCACGTCTACTGGATCGCCCGATTGCACAATCAACCGTCCCCCCCGATCGCGCAAATCTTGATCCAGCGATCGCAAGCACTCCAGCATAAACGCAACCCGCGCTGAACCTGTTTCGGGATGGTGCAGTAGGGCACGATCGAACACAAACACGGGAATGACTTCACCCCGCAACGCTGCCCGATATAGTGGCGCATGATCCGCGATACGTAAATCTCGACGAAACCAGACGATCGTGCGGTTCATAGCTCAAGCCTGCACTAAAGGCACCCCTTCAGCTTAACAAGTCTTAAAGGTCTTAGCAGTTAGCTCTATCGCTTAGAACAAGGACTATATGTTACTGCACTCAACTGCAAATGATGGGTCGTATGCTCCCAGTGCGGCTGAGTCTTGAAACCTAACGACTGATAGAACTGAGCGGCTGCTAGAGTATCAGTTCGCAGCGTCAAGAGGTGATAGTGCTGCTTGGCTTCGTGAATAATCTGATGGACAAGCGATCGACCAACTCCCTGCTTTCGCCAGCCTGATTCAACATACAACTGCCGCAATCGCCCAATATAAGGGTCATTAAAATACGGATCTCGGTTTAACCCGCCAATACCAATGACCGCGCCTTGTACGGATGCTTTCAGTAAGATTTCACCGGGCTGATCAAAGCAATTCAAGCCACTACGGTATGCTCGAATCAATCGTTCAACAAACCAAAAGTCTTGGGATAAACTTTCTTCGACGAGATGATTGATTAATCCCAATTCAATCTTTGAAAGGCGAGTAATCTCGATCGCTTCTGTCATTCTACAAACAAGACTGTGAGCTTTGGCTTAAAGAATCGCTCACCCTTTTGCCTGTTGCAGCAGTTTTTTCACAGCATCCAGCAAATCGGGTGGGTGGTAGGGTTTTGTGACGTAGGCATCTGCGCCTTGCTTCATGCCCCAGTACACATCAAATTCTTCACTCTTACTGGTACACATGATGACAGGAATGTGCTTCGTTTTTGGATCATTTTTGATCCAGCGGCAGAGTTCGTAGCCGTTTTTACGCGGCATGACAATATCCGTCACTACCACGTCAGGAGTTTTCGCTGTGATCTTTTCAATGGCTTCTGCACCATCCACTGCCTCAATAACACTGAAGCCGCTTTTGCGAAATTGCTCTGAGACCATTTCCCGCACAGTGGGGCTATCGTCTACGATCAGAACTATAGTCATAACTCCATAACGGCTCAGTGATTAAGGCGTGATTGCGATAGTTTAGCGTGTTTGTAGAGCGAATAGGTGCCAGTTTCCAAGCGCTGCCTGCCTTGCGGAAAACGGCGTTGGTGCTGCAATTGGTTCGCTCTCATGAGTTCAAGCAGATGCTGCTTATGATCTTCTTCCTACCTGTTTAGGGCAGTTCCCGATCGTTCACAGATTCTTAGTGAAATTAAATTGTTTTAAGCGAAAAGCTCACCATGCAAGCGAACGAAAGGCTCACTATTTAGGTGAAACTGCTTAATACAACCAGGGAATGAGCTTTTTGACACGCTGCTGATAAGCAGCATACTCAGGGTATTTTTGCACCAGCCAGGTTTCTTCTAAAGTTCCTTTGGCGTTAAAGAAGACGAAAATGACGATTGCGCCAGCCAGATGACTGAGGCTCTTTTGATAGAGTGCCCAACTAAGCGCCGCGACGATCAAGCCGCTGTAGAGTGGATGCCGCACCAGACTATAAACGCCGGATTGTACCAGTTGGGCATCATCGCGTGGATGTGGCAAAGGCGTAAGGCTGCGACCCAGGTCAAGCAACCCTTTCGCAATCAGTACCAGAGCCAAAAGCCCCAGCACTCCTGCCACAGTCCATACCCCGTAGAGTGTTACTGGCGCTAACATCACTGCGGGGAGAGGATAGACTGACAGCGCGATAAAGCTAATGATGATGGCTGCTTGCGCGAAGACCCAATATTCGCCCCGCTGTCCCTGCCAGCTATTAATGCTAAAGCCCCAGTCGGTAAGGAGTTTCATAGTGCCAGTGCAATTTCATTTCCAGGCTTGTGTTGCGCGTTCACGTTAGTGCGTGCGAAGCACGATCGAGCGTCTCAATTTCTTGTTCCGTCAAGCTCCAGCCGAGTGCACCAGCATTTTGCCGCGCTTGTTCGGCATTCTTCGCACCCGGAATAGGGATGACACCTTGAGCAATCAGCCAGTTGAGGGCAACCTGGGCGGGAGTGCGTTGATGCACTGCGCCGATGTCCTGAAGTAACCGAATGACAGGGTCAATCTTTTCGAGACCACTTTGATTAAAGCGGGGATCAAGACGACGAGCACCCTGGAGCGATTGACCCTGGTGCGATCGTGCCAACTCAGCCGTATATTTTCCCGTTAGTAAGCCCTGTGCCAAAGGGCTGTACGCCAGAATGGTAATGCCCAGTTCGCGGGCAGTATCAAGAATGCCGTTGCTTTCAATCTGACGGGTTAGCAACGAATAACGCACCTGATTGACTGCTAACGGTACGCCTCTTGCCGCTAGAAACTTGTGTGCCTGTCGCATCTGCTCTGCTGAGTAGTTACTTACTCCCACGGTAGCGATTCTGCCCTGCTGAACTTCGTCTGCTAGAGCATTCATCAGCACGCGCTTGCCCAGGAGAAAGTCAAACGGCTGATGCACTTGATAGAGAGCAACCTGCGACACTTGTAACCGCTCCAGGCTGGCAGTGAGTGCATCTGAAACCGATCGAGCCGTGAAGCGCCAGGGCACCGGGAAGAACTTTGTGGCAATCTGCGCAGGTTTGTCGGTCTGCCGCATAAATTGTCCGATGAGCCGCTCGGATTCGCCAAAACCATAAATTTCAGCCGTGTCAAAAAAGTTGATGCCTGCTTCGAGCGTTGCATCGAAGGCTTCACGCACCTGAGCAGCACCGTAGTCGTTGCCGTAGCTCCAGAAGAGTTTGTCGCCCCATGCCCAGGTGCCAATGCCAAGGGCTGTAACGGCAGGACCATCTTTGCCAAGTGTTACCGTTTGCACGCGATCGCTCCCTGTTGTGGGTATGTCTGGTCTTTAGTGTATCGCTTGGGTAAGGAGTGAGGGCGGTAGATGGAAAGGCTAAAGGCTGAGGGATGAAGGCTGAAGGCTGAGGGATGAGGGATGAGGGATGAAATTTAGAGCAAGGATGATGCGTTTGAGCCTAATCTGGAGATAGATGTTGGCTATCGTTTGAAGGTATTTGAGGAATCGGTCATGTCAACGAGCAACGTGTCTGACTCGCAGGATTATCGATCGCCTTTGGAGTCTCCAATCTCCAGAATCAGTTTGTTGACAATGTTCCGGCTGGGACTCTACCAGATGGGACTGGGGATGATGTCTGTGCTGTTTTTGGGCGTGTTGAATCGGGCAATGATTGGCAATTTAGCGATTCCAGCCACGATCGCAGCAGGGGCGATCGCAGCGCACCAGTTTGTAGCACCCGCGCGGGTTTGGTTTGGGCAGATGTCGGATGGACGACCGATCGCGGGCTACCATCGCACCGGCTATGTGTGGCTTGGGACAACGCTGTTTGCGATCGCGTCCTTTCTGACAGTACAGGTGATGTGGCGCTTGGGTGCAGCCGTACAAGCGGCGGGTGGCTGGGCTTGGAATACCGAGACGTACCTTTGGACTGCCTTACTTGCAGCCGTCTTTGCGCTGTATGGGATGGCGCTGAGTGCAGGCTCGACACCTTTTGCCGCGCTACTCGTTGATGTTTCGGATGAGACAAACCGTCCTAAGCTAATTGGCATTGTCTGGTCAATGCTGATGGTCGGTATTGTAGTGGGCGCGAGACTCATTAGTATCTTGCTGAAGGACTTGACTCTGGAAACACCGTTGGATGTGCTGCAAGCAGCAATCAATCGCGTGTTTGTGATTGTGCCAGCGATCGTCATTGGGTTGGCAGTTCTGGCAACGGCGGGCGTGGAGAAGAAATATTCGCTGTATGGGCTGCGATCGTCCTTGGCCGATCGGGAAGACAAAATCACGCTGGGCAGAGCCTTGCGAGTCTTAACTGCCAGCCGTCAAACGGGTATTTTCTTCACATTTCTGCTGGTGATGACCATTAGCCTCTTCATGCAGGATGCCGTGCTAGAACCTTACGGTGCCAAAGTCTTCGGCATGGAATTTTCTGAAACTACATTGCTAAATGCCTTCTGGGGAACAGGAACCCTCATTGGCATCAGCAGTGCTGGCTTTTTAGTGGTGCCCCGTCTAGGTAAGCAACAAACCGCTAAAGTAGGCTGCCTGCTGGTCGCGGCGTGCTTTGTCTTGCTCATTGCTGCCGGATTCACCGCTAATCAGACAGCGCTTAAAGCCGTTGTTTTCGCGTTTGGTCTGGCATCTGGCATCACGACCACAGGCGCACTCAGCCTCATGCTGGATCTCACTGCTGCGGAAGCAGCCGGAACGTTTATCGGAGCCTGGGGTTTAGCGCAAGCAATGGCACGAGCACTAGCCACAGTTGCAGGTGGTTCGGTTCTGGATATTGGTAACAAGCTCTTTGCAGCTCCGGTATTGTCTTATGGGCTGGTGTTTGCGGTACAAGCCGTGGGCATGCTCGTAGCAGTAGGGCTGCTCAGCCGCGTGAATGTGGCGGAGTTTCAGTCGAATGCAAAAGCGGCGATCGCGACCGTAATGGGTAACGAGCTTGACTAAGAAAGGTATGAGTGTCGGGTTATAAGTTATGAGTTAAAAGACGCAACTCAAAACCCATTATTTGACACACATAATCATGTCTGACTTCTGGACTCAGGTGCTCAACTTTGCCAAAACCACCACTGCAAATGTGGGTACGCAACTGCTGCAAGACTTTGGGCACGTCTGGCCAGCAGAAAAACAGGCAGCAGAAAAGGCGGATGGGAGTTTGGTTACACAGTCCGATCGCTGGGCAGATGATGTCTTGAGGGCGGCGATCGTCCAGACTTTTCCCGATCATGGCGTTCTTAGCGAAGAAGTCGAACATATCTTTCCAGCAAACGACTGGTGCTGGATTATTGATCCCATTGATGGCACCACGAATTTTGCTAGAGGACTGCCGCTCTGGGGCATTTCGTTAGGTTTGCTCTACAAAGGTACGCCCGTCTTTGGCTACGTCCATCTACCGCCATTGGGACAATCCTTTTACGGCTATTGGCGTGGCGATTCTGGATTAGAGATGCCTGCGGGTGCTTTTTTGAACGATCGCCCCATCCACTCCAGCATCGATACGCTCACCTCAAACCATTTCTTCAACCTCTGCACTCGCAGCACTGGCTTGCTCAAAAAGCCCTTTCCCTGCAAAATTCGGATGCTGGGAGTTGCAACTTACAACCTGCTCACTGTCGCTGCCGGAGCCACACTGGGCGGTGTTGAGGCAACCCCAAAAATCTGGGACATTGCCGCCGTTTGGGCGATCGTCCAGGCAGCAGGCGGCATCTGGATACCGTTAGAACCCAAACCGATCTTTCCGCTTCAGGTCGGTCAGGACTATACCGATCGTGCCTACCCCACACTGGTCGTCAGCCAATCCGCCTTAGTTCCTACCTTCTTACCCCTTGTGCAGACGGTAGAGCGCTAAGAGAAAGGCTAAAGGATGAAGGATAAAAGATTCGCCTTTAGCTCTTAGCTCTTAGCTCTTAGCTCTTAGCTCTTAGCTCTTAGCCCTTAGCCCTTAGCCCTTAGCCCTTAGCCCTTAGCCCTTAGCCCTTAGCCTTGCACCCCCCGTGCCTCCGTCTTCCCGTAGAATGCTAACGGGGAGAGCAATTGCAGGGATGAGGGATAGAGGATGAAGGATGAAACGTTGCCTTCTACCTTCCGCCTTCTGCCTTCTGCCTTTCCCCAATCCCCTCGCTAGTTTGGAGAATTGCTATGGATCTGACCCGTATACCCGCTCAACCCAAGCCCGGTTTGCTAAACGTCCTGATCGAGATTCCTGCCGGGAGTAAGAATAAATATGAGTTCGATAAGGACTTGAATGCGTTTGCGTTAGACCGTGTGCTCTACTCCTCGGTGCAATACCCATACGATTATGGCTTTGTACCCAACACCCTGGCTGATGATGGCGATCCCCTGGATGGCATTGTGTTGATGGATCAACCGACGTTCCCCGGCTGTGTGATTCCAGCACGCCCCATTGGGATGCTAGAAATGATTGATGGCGGCGATCGTGACGAGAAAATTTTGTGTGTTCCTGACAAAGACCCCCGCTATGCTCAGGTCAAACGGCTAGCTGACATTGCCCCTCACCGCCTGGATGAAATTGCCGAATTTTTTAGGAGTTACAAAAATTTAGAGAAGAAGGTGACAGAAATTCTAGGCTGGAAAGATGTTGATCATGTCTTACCACTGGTCGAGCAATGCATCAAAGCGGGTGCTGGCAAGGGCTAAACTAGCCTGCAAGCGTGGCTAGCTTGCTTTAAGTGGCGCAGCGCAGCGCCTAGGAGCTAACCCTGTGCACCAATCCTCACCTCGCCTTCGACACCTTGCTTTCTAAGGTGAGATAATAGGGGTGAGGTTTTGGTATTTTTGAAGCCGTGCCTTATTCCTAAGACTGCCAAAAATATTTATACTCAGGAGAGATTGAAGATTGTCCTGATTGGTTCGCAGAGATCCAGTCTTAGGGAATTATGGACAGGGCAATCGCTCAACTGTCATCAAGGGTGATATCGCTATCAGTTTGGTGTTTTTCTAGTTTTATCTTCTTATGGTTCTCTAACGTGATGGTTCTCTAAAGTCGAGCCAGCAAAGGAAGGGGTGCTTTGTCCTCAAATCCTCTTTTGAATGCCCGTTTTTAGATGTTCTAATAGCGTTAGGATGACGTTCCCTCAAAAGAAGGAGCCAAAATGCTTGTTTCGTGCTGCTAGGGCAAGGGCGAGAGGAAGGGCACCGCTGATCACGTATCCTCGGAAGCAGCCACGCCTTTTATGCAGCCTCTTACAGCAATTTCGTTTGTGTGCCCCACAAATTGCCTGTTTTGCCTGAATCCAGCGGCGTTACCTGTGTAGCACTCGTCTGAAAACTGCTGTAATGTCGCTCTCTTCCAACACTAAGGGGCTAGTCGTAGTGCTGACAGCGCGAACGATGCAGGTAGCATTAAGGATTAATGCAATATTCTTGATCGCAACGGGAACTCTATTCTGTAAGGACAATATAAGCGTGAGCACTACATCTACATGGCGATGGTGTTTGCATCGTTAACCCGAAACCGCAAAGCCTTGACACAGTTGCCCGATCGCCTGCCGTCATTACACCGAACATTGTTGCCGCACAGTCTGTACCTGAAGCCTGACAGCAGATGCTTTTACGTTTTTTCCTTGAGATCGCCCTAACCGTTCAATCGCAGTTTGTTCGTCCCTAGATTCGTCCGTCTACAGATTCCTTAAAATAAGGTTAATCGAATCAACAATGTCACACCCTGATTCATCTGCATCCCACCCACAAACTCATAGTGAAGCAACAGAAACAATGACTCAGGCTCCCGGTTTTGTGGTCGAGTTTTGGGGTGTTCGAGGCAGTATTCCTGCTCCTGGCAGTGCAACAGTGCGCTATGGCGGCAATACGTCCTGTGTCGAGATGCGGGTGGATGGCAAACGGCTGATCTTTGATGGCGGTACGGGGCTGCGTATGTTGGGCAAGCACTTGCTCAAAGAGATGCCGGTAGAAGCGTATATGTTCTTCACGCACTCCCATTGGGATCACATCCAGGGGTTTCCGTTTTTTGTTCCTGCGTTTGTCAAGGGCAACTGCTTTCACATTTATGGGGCGATCGCGCCGAACGGTGCCACGATGAAGCAGCGACTCAGCGACCAGATGCTGCATCCCAATTTTCCGGTGCCCATTCAGGTGATGCAGTCTGACCTGAAGTTTTACGATCTTTTCCCTGGCGATGTGATGCAGTTGGGCGACATTACGATCGAAACCGGTCCGCTGAACCATCCCAATACATCAATGGGCTACCGCGTCACCTGGCAGGGGCACACGGTTGTCTATGCGACCGATACGGAACACTACCCCGATCGCGTGGATGAAAACCTGCTGCACCTGGCTCGCAATGCCGACATTTTAATCTACGATGCCTGCTATACGGATGAAGAGTACCACGATCCTGAAACGCCCAAGATTGGCTGGGGACACTCGACCTGGCAGGAAGCCATTAAGCTAGCAAAAGCGGCAGGCGTGAAAAAAACGGTCATCTTCCACCACGACCCTAACCACAGCGACGACTTTTTGGACGGTGTAGAAGCGCAAGTGCGAGCCGTGTTTCCTAACAGTGTGTTGGCGCAAGAAGGCATGATTTTGCCAGTTGCCTGAAGTAAGGACAGTACGGGTAAGGTTATGGTCTTGCTGATCAAAGAACGACTCACCACATTCACTGTCACCTTTACCATCCTTGTGGAAGTGGAAGATGCGTTGCTCTCATGCTTCATAGAGTTCTAAAGGCAACCCATCGGGGTCTTTGAAGAAAGTAAAACGTTTGTTGGTCAGTGCGTCGGTACGGATGGCTTCGACTGCAATCTGGTTGGCAGTAAGGTGAGCAACGGCAGCGTCCAGATCATTGACTTTAAAGGCGAAGTGTCGAAGTCCGCAAGCTTCTGGTTGGTTCGGACGATCGGGCGGGTTAAGAAAGGAAAACAGCTCGATCGCCCCTCCATTACCGATATCTAAATCCAGCTTGTAGGATTCGCGATCGGCTCTGAACGTTTCCTCAATAATCGGTAAGCCTAAAAGGTTAACGTAGAAGTGTTTTGAGCGATCGTAGTCAGAGCAAATAATCGCAACATGATGCATACCGTTGGTGAACATTGGTCATACCGATTTAGAGATTGTGGTTAGTAATGGCGAATAACCTCTAGCATTGAACGAAGAGACTCAATACGATCGATAGGCTGTGGGCTGTTTAAGCAACAAGTAGTGATGAACCTAGAACACTATAAGACTAAAGTTCAGGTTGACGAAACTCAAACTCTCCACACCAACCGATCTCAGGCACAAGCTTAGGTAACGGAGGCTCAGTTTCGAGGGGGACTAGCCTAATAATGTAGCTAATGCCATCGATGCCAGGACGATTAGCTTGATACCACTGTCCTAACGCCTTGTTCTCTTGCAAATGACCCTTGTCATCGTATGCTTCAAGCGATAGCTGTACAGTCATGCTAGATAAAGAGGCATAAACCTCTACCAAATACTCTGCGGGTGCAATATCAATGACCTGAAAAATTTGATAATTCGGCTCAGGCGGTTTTCCTGAAATGGCATCTGCTAGCTCGTCTTCATCACCACCGCCACAAAGAATGATGAACTTGCCGCAAGGAATGTTTAACTTCCAGGAAAGCCGCCCAATCCAATCGTGTTCTTCCTGGTCAGTTAAGTCACCCAAGACAAAGACCGTACTACCATCCAGAGCGCAATCACCGTCAAAAAATAAAGGGATACAAACTCCCTGCCTGAGGAGTCCTTCTATTTCTTGTGCATCTGCATGACCTAGCACATGAGAAACCGCTTCTGGTGTGAGACCACTACCCCCTAAACTTGCAGAGGTGAGCACGTAGTAGTGACCATCGCAGAAGAACTCGTTTGCTATAGGAATTGTTTTGCGTGACGCTATATCTTTAGACATTTGTCTAGTTTGATTAGTTTAGATATGTCGATGCTTAAATGATCTTAAGCACATGAATGATTACTAACGTTCCCCTTCAGCGGCGGCAAGTAAACTCAAACTCAGCACCAAGGATTTGTGTCCGTCCGCTGCAAGGGGGTTGTTATAAGGCTATCCACCTCCACAGCCTCCGCCTCCGCAGCCTCCGCCTCCACAACCTCCACCTCCGCAACCACTGCCGCCATCACTGCCACCAGAGTCACCAGAACTATGACCACTAGAATCGCCCCATCCCCATCCACTACCCCAACCCCCACAGCCAGCAGATCCACAACCACTGCCGCCCCAACCTCCTCTGATACGAGGGAGTGAAGGATTTTTCATGAAATCTACTACCCCTACAAGAAATCGTATAACTCCAAATGCTGCGGCAGCACAAATAATGGCGAGTAAAGCCCCTGCAAATGGATTGATTTTGTTTTCAGAATTGCCTATATAACAACCGCTTAATATCAAAGTGACAAGAATAGCGATACTTGTTGTTGCTGCTTTCTGAACTTGCAGCTTTGCCAATACCCAATTCTGTTGAGTGTTGACTCGCACAAAATATAAATCGCGTCCAAAACGATCCTTCGGTGTAGACCAAATCTCTACAGGAGGTTTTACTTCAAAAAATCGTTCGTAGCTCTCCAGAGTCCTACTGTACCAATCATCGAATTTTTGATTTTCAGCCTCTCCACCAACAGTTGGGTCATGATGCAAGGGTGTTTGCAAAACCTGTAAGCAGAACTCTTCCCAATACGATCGCGTATAGGTCAAATGCAAATGCCAAACTTGGTCTACTTGGTCTGAAGGGGTAACTGGATGCCCTGCTGCTACAGCCAAAAAAGCAAATTTTTTGTACTCCTCAATAGCTTGCTGAGCATACTGGAATGACCAGCCATTATCTGTTGCCAGTCGTTTGCTGAAGGATAACTGAGCATCTGGTTTGTCTAACGAAAATGCTTGAATTCGCTCATACAACTCTGTTTTCTCAGTATTCATTGCTTGAATACCCTTGCTACCTAACCCTTCAGAGTTCACCATCTTTTTTACTTAACTTGAAGAAGCTCTATTCTGAATTTAACATCACCTTCAACGTTCGTCGAACGCTGACATAATCCTGAAGTCCAACAAATAGCCCTGCAACTGTGTCCCCACCAAGGACTCAAGCCGCATAACAATTATTAGACTGAAAGTTTCTGCCTAAGATCCCAATTTGGGTGGATAGGCAGAAAGTTTCGGCAGTGCGACACGAAGTTGCACGACTTGAGTGAGAAGCCACCTTCTCTAGGATAGTGTCCAAATCCT
>JBGTJW010000531.1:0-6194 GCA_041744955.1 Stenomitos sp.
CTTATGGTTACAGTCACAGTCTTTGAGCTATCTCTATGTCTTTGAGCTATGCGGATGAAAGGACTTGAACCTTCACTTCTTACGAAACTAGAACCTAAATCTAGCGCGTCTACCAATTCCGCCACATCCGCTTGTCTAGCTTGACCATCATAGCAAAGCCTTGTCACACGATCGCTCACTCTTTGTGAGTTCTTAGAATGAAGCGAGGCATAAGGAGTCGATCGCGCTTGCTCAGGCATCATTGCTCACGAATTGATGAAATTCGGATCATCGCTTAAGGTTAGAGTGGTACTTCCGTAAAAATTTCTGCAACGTCTTTACGATCGCCGCAAGTTGCTGTAGTGTGCGATCGCCTCAGAAAAAACGTGACGAAACGACTCAGTTCAGCCGTATTCAATTTCAAGGAAATTCATTTATGACCGCTACCCCTGTTCGTCCAACAGAGCAAAAATACGAAGTTAAAGATTTATCCCTCGCCCCTTTAGGACGGCAGCGGATTGAGTGGGCAGGACGCGAAATGCCAGTGCTGCGGCAAATTCAAGAACGGTTTGAAAAGGAAAAGCCTTTGGCAGGTATTCGGCTGGTCGCTTGCTGCCACATCACTACTGAAACAGCGCACCTGGCGATCGCCCTCAAAAGCGGTGGCGCTGATGCGGTCTTAATTGCCAGCAACCCGCTCTCGACTCAAGATGATGTCGCAGCAAGCCTGGTAGCAGACTACGGTATTCCTGTGTTTGCCCAACGTGGCGAAGACAGCGAAACCTACCTACGCCATGTGCAAATTGCCCTGGATCACCGACCCAATATCATTGTGGATGATGGTTGTGATGTCGTGGCAACCATGGTGCAAGAGCGTCAGCAGCAGTTGTCTGAATTGATCGGCACAACCGAAGAGACGACCACTGGGATTGTGCGTCTACGTGCCATGTTCAACGCTGGCGTACTGACCTTTCCAGCCGTGAATGTTAACGATGCCGACACCAAGCATTTCTTCGATAACCGCTACGGCACCGGGCAATCAACCCTGGATGGCATTATCCGGGCAACCAATATTCTTCTAGCAGGAAAGACGATCGTCGTCGCTGGTTACGGCTGGTGCGGCAAGGGTACAGCCCTACGCGCACGCGGCATGGGTGGCAACGTGATTGTGACTGAGATTGACCCAGTACGGGCGATCGAAGCCGTCATGGATGGCTTCCGCGTGGTGCCGATGGCAGAAGCCGCAAAATATGGCGACATCTTCATCACCGTTACGGGCAACAAGCACGTCATTCGGGGTGAGCACTTTGAGTCAATGAAAGATGGCGCGATCGTCTGCAACTCTGGTCACTTCGACATCGAAATTGACCTCAAGGCATTAGGCGCACAGGCAACGGATGTTAAGGACGTACGCAACTTTACGCAAGAATATCGCCTCAAGAGCGGTAAGTCGGTGGTTGTCTTGGGTGAAGGTCGCCTGATCAATTTGGCTGCTGCCGAAGGGCACCCCAGCGCGGTGATGGACATGAGCTTTGCCAACCAGGCGCTGGCTTGCGAGTATCTCGTAACCAACAAAGGCAAGCTAGAACCAGGCATTCACTCAATTCCGGTCGAAGCAGACAAGGAAATCGCTCGCTTGAAACTACAAGCAATGGGCATTGCGATCGACTCCCTCACCCCAGAGCAAGTGGAATACGCCAACTCCTGGACATCGGGCACTTAAGCTTACTAAAGGCAAACGATTGCTTAGAGTCTGCTTTAGGACTTACGCGTAAGGTGTTTAGATCCCCGACTTCTGGCTGAAACTCAGCTATAAAACCTAGCCCCATCTTAGAAGTCGGGGATCTTCAAACGACTGCTTAGAGTCTGCCTAAGGTAAATGCCGTATCCTGCTTCAGCTTTGTCTGAGGCAGGATTTTTTTAAGGCGGCGGGGAAGGTAAGGGAAGCAGAGGAACAAAGAAAGTTATTCTCTCAGCTTAGGAGTTTAAGTTCAGAGTTGTTAGAGCGATGTGGAATCAGTTCTGACTGCTGACCGACCATTGCTCAATCGCTCTTACCGCGTCTTAAATAACACTTCGGGATCTTCAAGCTCGGCATAGTCAACAAACGAGCCTGCGTGGGGTTCAGCCGTATTGAAGCGAGCCAGTACTTCAGGATGAATTGCAGTGAGGGCGCGCGATCGATGGCTGACGTAAAAGGTGAAGTTAATACTGCCAACGCGAATGCGATCGCCATCCTTCAGTATGTGACGCTGCTGAAGCCGCTCACCATTGACAAAAGAGCCGTTCATGCTATTCAGGTCAATCAACTGAAAGCCCACATCCTGAATGTATAAAATTACGGCATGACGACGAGACATCGCCCGATCTTTCAGCGGGATGGCGGCTTCGCGGTTACGACCGATCGTCCAAACCATCTGCGGTTGAGCCAACGTTTGGGATTCATTAGGCAAATTGGTGATAATAAACGCCTGCTTTCCCTGCACCACGCCCTGAATGTATTTCAGCGGTTCAGAAAGCGTTTCAGTGGGAACCGCCTCTGGTTGGCTGACGGGAAAATCCATCATCAGAGTGGCAGCTTTCGCAAACGAAGCCTCATCACCCTCGGCAAACGCATCAGCATATTCCGCCTGAGTCACTGAAGAAGAAACCTGAGCGGCTGTAGAGTGCGAGTCAGCTTGCTGCTTTTGCGGTTCAAATGAGCTAAGTTTCGGGTTCATGCGTGCTTTCTAAACAGTGGGTGTGTGACGACGACTAAGTTTAGCTAGTGTTCCCTAGAGAACAGCCTACCCTAACGGAATCTTGCTTTACAGTGGACAGAAATTGAACTGTCACGAGTAGACCCAGGCGCGATCGTTCCAGCTTGATTGCGTTTGCATGAACAAAACAGCACTCCAATAATCATGGGTTTCCCGCCATTATGGGTTTCTCGCCATCAAACGAGAAGCCTTGTCCGCCATAGCCATACGCCCTTCCAATCAAATCAGCCATCCCCCTTCACCCTTCACTCCTCCACCCTTCACTCCTCCACCCCTCCACCTCTTCACCCCTTCACCTCATCACTCGCTGCAACTCCCCGTACAACTGTTCTTATCCAGCGATTCATGCGTATGCTTAGTAAAAGGCTGTAAGTTGTCGCTAAAGAACCGCTCACTATGCGTCTAGGCAAAGTTGTTAAATCAAACTCCCACTGCGATTACATTGTGGAATTGGACGATGAACGGAGCCGAGCCAATTCACCCACACCAGATGACTATGGCTTTGGTTGTTTTGTCCGGCTGAATGACAGCGATCGCCATTGGGCTGTCGGACTCGTCTACAACACTCAGTTATTTAACCCAATGTTTTTAAACATGGGTCCCCGGCTGTCAAGCGAACCTGATCCAGTGTTTGCACCTGATTTAATCAGTGAAACCCGGACGCTGCTATGGACTGTGTTGATCGGTACACTCGAAGCCGAAAACGGTCTTTCCTACGGTTTACACGGCATTCCCAGAGTGGTTGTGCCCATCAACACCCCTGTCGAAACGATGACGGAGGATGAAATTCACCGCTTTCATCGCAATCAAGAAGGGCAACCCCAGTTTTGCTACTACAGCCATTTGCTGCGTTGCGGCGGCACCTTTGCAGCTCAACTGACGCGGCAGGTGTTGCTTGAGCTAATTGACAGTCATCTCTTTAGAGGAGAGGAGCAGCGGGCGCTGAATATTCTTTGCAAAGAGTTATCCTGGAAGGAGACCATGGGCGCAATGCGATAGGCGCTGTAGGGATTGAGGGTCACAGCCCTCTTGCGTTAGGGACTGGAGTCTGTAAACTACTCACTACAGTAATGTTTGTTCTCCCTGCGATCGGGGGAAAGATAAGTCAAATAAAAACCGACAGCCTTCGTAAGAAACCTGTCGGTCAGTCGTGTGTTCCCTGTTGATGACTCGGCTAAAGTTGAGTCCTTTAAAGTATCTTCTTCTAACCTTTTGGCAGAAGCGATCGAGATCAGCGCTTAATGTGATCTTCGTCACACAACAAGTTGACTGATAAAAAAACCGACAGCCCTCGAAAGAGACCGTCGGTCAGTCGTGTGTTCCCTGTTGATGACTCGGCTAAAGTTGAGTCATCTAGAGTATGTCTTTAGAGCTAGGTAGTTAACGCGATCGAGATCATTCGTGTGAGTGATTTTGATCACATCGATCTGCCCAGTAAATTGCCTGAGCGATGGACTGGAGCCTTTAGGTAGTAGTGCCTGACTCTGAGTAACGGTGCTATCAAGTACATTGAGGGCTTCCATCACGTTTTAACTTGGGTCAGCAAGGCAGCAAACCATTGCTCTAGCCGATCGCCCATGGCAGTGAGGGAATACTCCGCCTCTGCTTGCTGTCGGCACCGATGGCGATCGATGAAGTCGATTTGGGCGATGGCATCCACTAAGCCTGCAACGCTGTCTGGTTCTACCAACCAGCCGGTCTTGCCATCCTGCACAATTTCTGTAGGACCACCACGACGGTAAGCAAGGACGGGTACACCACAGGCGAGGGCTTCGATCGCCACGTTGCCAAAGGCTTCTACCCAGCGCGGTGTCATGATGAGCGCCTGACATTTGCCTAATGCTTTTTGAAGTGCAGCGGTCGGCAAAAACCCCTCGTAGGTGATGGGTGCCGTCGGATATTGCTGCTGAATCTGCTGCCAGTAAGCAGGGTCTTGTATTGCGCCCCAAATCTTGAGTGGTCTTTGCGTCACTTGAGCGGCTGCAACGGCATCCTCTAACCCTTTTTCTGGTGCAAGGCGACCCACCCAGGCAAGGCTCTGTTCTGGTGTTGGGCAAAATTCGTAGAGCGACAGGTCAAACCCGTTGCCCAGCACGCGACAGCGATCGCCAAACGAGAAGGTCTCTGCCTGTACCCGACTGTGAACACCAATGCTACCGGGAAACTGCCCGATCGTCTGCTCGATCACGCCATCCATTGCGTCGGTCAGCGAACCCATACTAACCAGGTGGGCGATCGGGCGATCGAAAAAGGGTGTCAGATAAAAGGGCAGCCAATCGTAGGCAAAATTTACCACCAAATCGTACTGGTCTTGTACCTGCCGTGCGTAGTCCCACATTCCTGCCAGGACAGCGTTTGCAGGCATCACGATCGCGGCATCACGACCTTCACTTTGGGCGGTTGTTTGCAGCGCACCCGCAATTTCGACGACAGGGAAAGACGCACAGACTGAGCCAGTCGGAGCCACAATGACGATCGTATGCTGTCGATCGCTCAATGCCTGCGCCATGTTGTGCAACGTCAGCTCTACACCACCACCCAGACCAGAGCCAAGTGCCCCAACCGATGTAGAGAGAAACAGTATACGCAAGGGACGATCCAACGTAGGTATCATTCTGATTTAGTCACTGGCACCGTTTCGGTTGACTGCACAGCCATTGTTGCCAAATCGCCTGCCAAGCCCAAAGAGACCGCTTCTGCTTGATCGAACGTAGCGGCAGGTAGGGGTGAACGACGAAATTTTGCTGCCAAAACGTCCCGCTGATTGATGAGGTAAATGCTAACGAGCGTGAGACTCACTCCAAACCATTGCAGCGAAGTCAGCATTTCTGACAAAAAAAGGTTGCCGAACAGCAGCGCAAAAATGGGTGTCAAAAACGTGAGCGAACTGAGGCTGGTAAGGCTACCGCTAGAGGCAAAGTAAAAGAAGAGACCATAGGCGATCGCGCTACCAAAAACCGTCGAGTAGCCCATTGCCACCCAGCTTGCTAAATCTAAATGCACCCACTGCTCAACTTCAATCTGGGACGACAGCGCAAACAACGGCAACCCGCCCAAAATCATGTGCCAGCCCGTTGCGGTAATGGGGTCAGCATGACGACTGACGTAACGCATCAGCACTGTGCCCAGAGCCATTGACAACGCCGCCAACAGCATCAGCCATTGACCGTTTTGGAACAGGTCATGAAGCAGATTTTCGCCAAGCTGTAACCCATCAGGCAGCGATCGCTGCTGCCAAATGCCCAGCAGCCAAGCCTCTGGCAAGCCCAGCAAACTAATGCCGACGACACCTAACAACAACCCCAACCAACCCCAAAGCCCAATCCGTTCACCAAAGAGCCACAGCGCCAGTAGCGCCACTGCCAGCGGTTGTGAATCAATCATGACAGAGCCTAAGCCTGCACCCGTTCTGACCAGTCCTTCTGCCAAAAAGCCTTGAAACAAGGTGCCGTCAAT
>JBGTJW010000532.1:0-18899 GCA_041744955.1 Stenomitos sp.
GAGCAGCAGCAGGTTCGTTGATTTGATGGGCGGCCCATTGCGGTGGGATCTCCAGCGCACTCCCGCGCACACCGCTCGTTCGAGCGTCTTTCTTTTGCTTGGTAAGGGTTCGTGCTGTAATCCACATCAGCAATAAACCCAGAATAACCAGAACAAAGATGGAGGCAATCGAATCGTTCATAGTTAAGCCGCCAAATCTACAATGTAGCGCGTGCAAGGCATGAAAAGACAACAGAGCAAATACATCTGTGTTGCTGAACGATACGCCATTTGAAATGTTATGGACAGGGGCAAAAGCTGCAAAACGCGTGCGTCATTTGGACGATAATGTATGCCTCAAAACTCAAGTGTTAGAGTTCGTCCCGTATACAAGTGCTTGTTAAAGAAATTTAGTGTAGATAAAAGGAATTTAAAGCTGCAAGTTTTGTACGCAATTGTGCCAGTAAGCTGCTATTCGTGAGGTTTGCCTGATTACCGTATCCGGAGCCGGATCAGCCAGCCAAAACGCTAAAGAGTAAAAGTCTATAGGTTCATCCTCCATTAACGTGTCAACCTCATCTCCAAGATCCATGTTGCGGGCACAGTAGCGTACGCGATAGGGTTCTTTCAAGAGCGGAATGTCGCACACCTGTGTAGCATTCCAATCGGTCAAACTTATCTTGCCTAAACCAGGGGTAAAGGAAACTTCTACAATCTCTTCCCAACTGTCATCAAAAGGTGGTTGTGCGCTCAGAACGTCAAGGGTAAGGCTAACATTGCCCGTGTGTAAACCAGTGATGAGAAAAAGCGCACCAGATAATGCCGCTCCGCATAGCCCATTGGTTTGCCCACAAAAGGCTTCTTCCAGATAAATTCCGTCGCTGTCTGAGGATTCAACGTAAGCCTGCCCATAATGCACCCACAACCGCCCATCAAAGATTCGTGCCATCAGCGTCTAGTAAATTTGAGGGGTTGCATAAGGCATTCAACACTCCAACAAGGCTCTGTAAAATTAAAGCCTAAACTTCATCGGGATTAATCCCCAGCGATCGCAGCCGTGCAGCAAGACGATCGGCACGCTGTCCTTCTTTCATTGCCAACTCCTCTGGAGTGAGTGAACGGTTTCCTTCCTGGTCGTACCAGTACAGCCATTCGCGGGTATGACCGCAGTAGGTGCCTCGCTCGCGACCGATCGCGAGTCCAATTTCGGGTAGCCACACGCGATCGTTCGGTTGCAATACGTATTGTCCATCAACTAGCCGATAAACTTCTAACGGTAGGCGCTTTCGTCGATAACGACGACTGGGGACATAGATGACGTAATACAGAACGCCGAGTTGAGCATAATCCAACTTTTTCTGCTCATACTCACCGCCGTAGGTTTTGGAGACGACTTCTAATGCCAGTATCGGTGGGATGCCATCTTCTTCCCACAGCACATAGCTTAAGCGACCTTCTTCATCTACGAAGCGATCGACTCCAAGGCTGAGAAAGCCATCAGGTACGATCGGCGGTTGGCTAGGAGCATAGTAAATGCCCATGTCAATGCCGAAGAACCAATCAGTGCGATCGCTCCATGCCAGCGCTAAAATCGCTTGCAGCAAGTTGGGGATGAGGTTTTGCAGCTCATTATCCACAGGCGTATCGTCCGAATCGGGCAGCTCTGCCGAGGAGGGCAAACAGCTTAACGGGTCGTACTGTACCATGCTGATTTTACCGGGTCGTACTGACTGTATCTTAGCGGATGGTGGGGTTTCAGCCTGGAACTGGATGATCGGTAACCGGGCGATCGCTGCCACAATAGGTCTAAGCAAAGACACTGCAAGGATCTGGGGATGGCGACTCATACTGACGCACGCTGGCAATTCTGGATCGATCGGGGCGGTACGTTTACCGATATCGTGGCGCGTCAACCGGATGGTAGCTTGACCGTTCACAAGCTGCTGTCTGAAAACCCCGAACGCTACCGTGATGCGTCTATGCAGGGCATTCGAGACATCCTGGGGATCGCCGACGATGCGCCGCTTCCGACTGAGCAGATTGCCGCGATCAAAATGGGCACTACCGTTGCCACTAACGCACTGCTAGAGCGCAAGGGCGATCGCGTCGTGCTTATCATCACTAAGGGCTTTCGTGATGCCTTGCGGATTGGCTACCAGAACCGTCCCAAAATTTTTGCGCGGCACATTGTTCTGCCCGAAATGCTGTACGAACGAGTGATTGAAGTTGAAGAACGCTACAGCGCTCAAGGTGAAGCGTTAGTGCCGCTTGATGAAACTGCCGAAGCCCAACTCACTGCTGCTTTAACAGAGGCATATACAGACGGCATTCGAGCCTGCGCGATCGTCTTGATGCATGGCTACCGCTACCCCAACCATGAACAGAAAGCTGCCGCGATCGCACGTGCGATCGGCTTCACCCAGGTTTCCGTCTCCCATGAGGTCAGCCCCTTAATGAAGCTCATCAGCCGGGGCGATACTACTGTTGTTGATGCCTATCTATCACCGATTTTGCGACGCTATGTCGAGCAGGTGAGTGAGGAGTTGGGGGGGAGGAGAGAGGAGAGAGGAGAGAGGAAAGCAGGGGGAACAGAGGACGCAGAAGGAGACATAGAGACAAAGAGTGCAGAACTCAAAACTCAAAGCTCAACTCCCACTCCCCACTCCCAACTCCCTACGCCCCAACTCCTCTTCATGCAGTCCAACGGGGGCTTAACGGATGCGCGATCGTTCCAGGGTAAGGACAGCATCTTGTCGGGTCCCGCTGGTGGCATTGTGGGAGCGGTGCAAACGAGCAAACTTGCTGGGCTGGAGAAAATCATCAGCTTTGATATGGGCGGCACGTCCACCGATGTTGCTCACTATGCAGGCGAATATGAGCGGGAGTTTGAAACCGAAGTAGCAGGTGTGCGGCTTCGAGCACCGATGATGGCGATTCATACCGTAGCCGCAGGTGGCGGGTCGCTGTTGCACTTTGATGGGTCACGCTATCGGGTGGGACCAGAGTCCGCAGGGGCAAATCCGGGTCCTGCCTGCTACCGCAAAGGAGGCGCGCTGGCGGTAACGGACTGCAACGTGATGTTAGGCAATCTGCAACCAGCGTTTTTCCCAAAAGTGTTTGGATCAGGCGGTGACCTGCCTCTTGATGTTGCTGTGGTACAGCAGAAATTTAGCGACCTGGCAGCAACTATTCAGTCTGCAACGGGTAACGTGAAACCCGAGCAGGTGGCTCAGGGCTTTTTAGCGATCGCTGTCGAAAAAATGGCAAGCGCGATCAAAAAAATCTCTGTCCAGCGTGGCTATGACGTGAGTGAGTACACCCTCTGCTGTTTTGGTGGAGCCGGAGGACAACACGCCTGCGCGATCGCAGACACCTTGGGGATGAAACAGGTCTTTTTGCACCCATTTGCAGGCGTTTTATCGGCTTATGGCATGGGCTTGGCAGATGTGCGCGTGATGCGCGAACGGGCGATCGAAGCACCTTTAAACCCAACGTTACTGCCAGAGCTTGAACGGATGCTTGCAACACTCATAGCCGACGCAAAAGCCGAACTGCTCCAGCAGAACATTCTGGAAGCGCAGATGCACGTGTTGCCCAAAGCTTATCTACGCTATCAAGGCACAGACTCGGCGCTGATCGTCAATTTTAGTGATGGCAACACGATGACTGCCGCTTTTGAAGACGCACACCGCCAGCGTTACGGCTTCATTGCTGAAAGCAAGGCGTTAATTGTCGAAGCCGTGTCCGTAGAGGCGATCGGCACAACCAATACGATCGACGAACCCATCATTACCGAAACTCGCACAACTCCCTTAGAACCGATCGCCATCGTTCAAACCTATGGGGTCAATGCTTGGCAGGCAACCCCCGTGTTTCAGCGCGAGCACCTGCTACCGGGCGATCGCATCCTTGGTCCTGCACTGATCGTCGAACCCACAGGCACCAACGTCATCACACCCGGATGGCAGGCAGAGTTGACGGAGCGAGGGCATCTAATTTTGAGGAGAGAGAGGGGAGAGGGGAGAGGGGAGAAGGGGAGCAGAGGGACGTTTCAACTCAAAACTCTCTAGCGAAGCAGCGCTACTCAAAACTCAAAACTCAAAACTCTCTTTCCCCGCCCCTCACTCCTCACTCCTCACTCCTCACAGCCTCCCCCGATCCCGTCCTGCTCGAAATCTTCAACCACCTGTTCATGGCGATCGCCGAACAGATGGGCTTCACGCTGCAAAACACGAGCTATTCCGTCAACATCAAAGAGCGGCTCGACTTCTCCTGCGCCGTGTTTGATCAGCACGGACAGTTGGTTGCCAACGCGCCTCACATCCCAGTGCATCTCGGCTCCATGAGCGAAAGCGTTCAGTCGCTCATCACCACCCACGGCAACACATTGAAACCAGGCGATGTTTACGTGCTCAATAATCCCTACAACGGGGGCACGCATTTGCCTGATGTGACAGTGATTACGCCAATGTTTGGGGAGAGGAGTGAGGGGAGAGGGGAGAGGAGTCAGGAGCCAAGAGAACAAGGGGGTAAGGAGCCAAGGGGAGCAGGGGCGGCAGAGGAAGCAGGAAAGAAAAGGAAGAAGGGAAACGAGGAGCAAGTATCATCCTTAACTCAGAACTCAAAACTCAAAACTCAAAACTCTCTTCCTCACCCCTCCCTCCTCCCTCCTCACCCCTCTCCTCTTTTCTTCGTTGCCTCGCGTGGACACCACGCCGATATTGGTGGCATTTCACCGGGATCAATGCCGCCCAACAGTACGTCGATCGTGCAAGAAGGCATTCTGATCGACAATTTTCAACTGGTGGAGCAGGGGCAGTTCCGAGAGGAAGCTTTGCTTGCGCTGTTGACGGAAGGCGCTTACCCGGCACGCAACCCAACGCAGAATGTGGCAGATTTACAGGCTCAGATTGCGGCTAATGAGCGTGGGGTACAGGAACTCCATAAAATGGTGCAGCACTATGGCTTAGAGACGGTGCAGGCTTATATGCGGCACGTTCAGGACAATGCCGAAGAGTCAGTGCGCCGTGTCATTGATGTGTTGACGGATGGTAGCTTTACTTACGCAATGGATGATGGCAGTCAAATTGCGGTCATGGTGACGATCGATCGTCCTACTCGCAGCGCCACGATCGACTTCACAGGCACCTCACCCCAGCAGCCCAATAACTTCAACGCTCCGGTTGCTGTCTGCAAAGCGGCTGTACTCTATGTGTTTCGCAGCCTGGTCGATGACGACATTCCGCTCAACGCAGGCTGCCTCAAACCCCTTAACATCCTCATTCCTGACGGCTGTATGCTCAATCCGCGCTATCCAGCGGCAGTCGTGGCGGGTAATGTCGAGACCTCGCAAGTGGTCACCGATGCGTTGTATGGAGCCTTAAACGTCATGGCAGCGTCCCAGGGGACTATGAACAACTTCACCTTTGGCAATCAGCGCTATCAGTATTACGAAACGATCTGCGGTGGTTCGGGTGCAGGAGCCATGTTTGACGGCACGGATGCGGTACAAACGCATATGACCAACTCTCGTCTTACCGATCCAGAAGTGTTGGAATGGCGCTTTCCGGTGCAGTTGGAAGGCTTCATGATCCGTTCTAATAGCGGTGGAGACGGTTCGCATCGAGGCGGCAATGGCGTGATTCGCCGCATTTGCTTTCGTGAGGTGATGACCGCCGCCATCCTGTCTGGGCATCGTCTGGTGGCACCGTTTGGTTTAGCAGGTGGAGCCGCTGGAGCCGTGGGACGCAACTGGGTGGAACGAGCCGATGGCACGATCGAACCATTAGGCAGCAAAGCAGAAGTCATCATGCATCCTGGCGATACCTTTGTGATTGAAACCCCCGGCGGCGGCGGCTATGGGTCGCCCTTGCTGGAATGAAAATGCTGATGCGGATGCCTTGACAAGACATCTCTGACAATGCATCACTGGCATCAAGGATCGCCCATTTGTTTGAATTAGTACTGTTTGTGTAATACTATTAAGTGTATGTGTACTATCGACTTTTAGATTGTTTAATACAGTTGACCGAAGAGCGCGTTTTAGAGGTGAGACGGTGACGCAAGCAAACATTCAAGGGAAGGCAGAGTCACAAACAGTCACGCGACAGGCTGCTAAAGAACCATTTTTGCCAGTCATGCGAGAGTTGGCGCGGACGTTTCAAGCGTTTAGTGCGTACGACGAAGAACATATTCGGCAATTGGGCTTAACGGCACCGCAGTTTGATGTGATCAGCACACTGGGCAATACGCCTGGGATGACAATGGGGCAACTGGCTGAAAAAACGCTGGTCACAAAAGGCACGTTAACCGGCATTATCGATCGCCTGGAGCGCAAAGGCTTGGTGCGTCGTGAAGTGCCACCAGAAAACCGTCGCTGCTTCATGATTGTGCTGACGAGTGAGGGCGATCGCACGTTTGAGGAAACCTTTCCGGCGCACATGGCTTACCTGAAAGAGCGCTTTAGCAAGTTAAGTGAGCAAGAACTGGAAGAGATCCGCCTATCTCTGAAAAAGCTGCGAGAGGTGTTTTAGAGCCTTACGGTTAAAGGCAAAAGGCTGAAGGCAAAAGGCTGAAGGCAAAAGGTAAAAGGCAAAAGGTAAAAGGCAAAAGGTAAAAGGCAAAAGGCAAAAGGCTGAAGGCTGAAGGCTGAAGGCTAAAAGATGAAGTAGAATCCTTGCCAGAAGCTGAACTGGGAACCCCAATCTGTCCTAACTCTCGCTTCAACTGCTACATCAGGTGCTACATCCGGCATTTAGCCATACCATCACGTTATCTTTCCTTTACCCATAACGGGGTGCGATCGCTTGCATAACTGACTCAACATACTACACTTGTATTACGATCATCCCTAGTATAAGGAGTCCCGCTATGCATACACTGACCCGCACCGCCACCACCGACATGGAAGTCACCAGCATTCGACTGGAGCGGGAGTTAAAAGAAAAACTCAAAGAGCTTTCTGGCAACCAGGGCTATCAGGCACTCATACGCGACGTACTCTGGCAGTATGTGCAGCAACAGTCGGGAACCTATTCGCCTCAAGCGCTCCCCACCATTCGGGCTACCGTCGCAGCGATCGCTCAACAAGAAGAACGATGTGCCCTTACCGGTCATTTGATCCAGCCCAATGAATCAATGTTGTTGGGGCTGACCACTACGGGGGGCATGGTACCCCTCAGCACCAATAGTTTGGCTGCGGAACGCATATAACGATGAGAACGGATCAGATTTGGCAAAACCGCACGGTGGCGGAACATTTTTTGACGGGCATGCGGGGCGCAATTCCCTTCGCTACAGAGCAAATTGACGTTGCTCTGCGCGTGCTGGATCAGTTGGAACTGCCCATGCGTCGGGTTGCCGACTTGGGCTGTGGTGATGGAGCGATCGCCCACGCTATCCTGACCCATTACCCAGAGGCACACGTCACGGCGATCGACTTTTCGACACCGATGCTAGAGCAGGCACAGCGGCGACTGCAACCATTTGGCGATCGAGTAGAAATCGTGCAGGCAGACCTTTACACACCAGACTGGCAACATGGTCTAGAGCCATTCGATGCGGTGCTGTCAGGTTACTGTATTCACCATTTGCCGAACGATCGCAAGCAGGCACTCTATCGCGAGATCTTTTATCGGTTGCGATCGGGTGGTGGCTTCCTCCAGATCGAACACGTTGCTTCTGCAACACCCTGGGTTGAAGCGTTGTTTAACGACACGCTGGTAGAGGCGATCTATCAATGGCATCAGGCGCAAGGCGACCCACGATCGCGGGAAGAAATCGGGCAAACGTTCGTCTACCGCGAGGACAAAAAGGCAAACATTTTGGTGCCTGTTGACGTGCAGTGCGAGTGGCTACGGGCGATCGGCTTTCAACAGGTAGACTGTTTCTTTAAGTTTTTTGAACTAGCAGTCTTTGGCGGCATCCGTTAACCGGAACGTTGTCATGCCATCGCTCCATGCCAATTCGCTTAGCGAGGAGGGTTTTGAGTGAAGGCTCCGATGACTTTCTTTCATCGTCTCTCTGATGGGTCGCAGTGAGGGCGGGCGCTCGCACGTTTATGAGCGGCGATCGCGCAGGCAAACTCAACGTGGCAAAACTCAACCTTCAGAATGCTGAACTTTGGAAGGCGGTCAGTACAATGCTAGTGATGCCGTTAATCGCGACCGTTAGGTTGGCGATCGGCAACCAGTCAGCCAACCGCAGTTTTCTGAAGTTGGCAACCCAGATTAACCATTGCGGGTGAGTGCGCTAAGTAGGGTGTGTAAGGCACACTCTTTGAAGAGGGCGTTTAGGGATGACTGGGATGACAACCTCAATGGTATTGACTGAAACGATGGTATTGGCTGAAGTAATCGCAACTGATTGGCGATCGCGCTTAAAGGCAGACATCCCAGGTCATAGCGCTGCGACTCGAGAGAGCATTGTAGGCTGGCTGATGGGCGAGAATCTGGCGCGATTTGACGACCTCACGCCCACATCACGGCACATTGCAGAGCAGGCGATGGACTACCGCTATCGGATTTTGCGTCAGCGCTATCTCGATTTTGGTCCCGAACGCGCCTACAAAAGCCTGATTCAACGGTTGAGCAGCTTGTTTCTGATTCGCAACAAAATTCGCACCTGGATTGCGCTCTCGCGCGATCGTCAGCGCACGGTCGTTGATGTGCTGCAAGAAATCATTCAAGAACTGCTGCAAACCGACTCCTATATGCAGCAGCAAATCCTGTGGATCTCCAAATGTACGACCGATGCGCGGTTACGCAATGCGCTGCTGCTGGCAAGCACGGAGGAATACTGCCTGCGTCCCATCCGCAATCAACCACTCTTGTCGTACCGCTTTGTCAACTACCTGCGTCGATCGCAGCGGGGTGGCATGACCCAGGTGCCCGCGCAAGAGTTCATCCGTCTGGTGTCCGAAGAAATCTCACCTGATGATGCGGAAGGTTCCGTCAGCCTGCTCGATTCGCAAGCTGTTTCCCAATATCAGGATGCCCAAGCGGTACAGGAGCAACAGGAGTTACGCGCTGCCGTTTCCCAAAACTTTGAGGCGTACCTGAGCGAGAAGCTGGGTGACACTGCGGCGGCATGGTTGCGGCTCTATCTGCAAGGACGATCGCAAGAAGCGATCGCCGAAGCGCTAGATATGCCTGTGCGTCAGGTCTACCGTCTACGTGAAAAAATCAACTACCATGCTGTGCGCGTCTTCGCCTCTAAAACAGAACAAGAGCTTGTGGTCGCCTGGTTAGGCAATGCGCCGGAGCCGGGTCGCTAGTCTGCCAGAACAACGGGTTTATCAGTAAAGCGCATGGGAGCAAAGGGATTTCATCCAGCAACACGATGGATCCCTTGCCAGCCAACGATCGGTGCAACTGCCAGTCTACAAACCTGGGCTTACAAATCTAAGCATTCTCTTCGCTGTAAAATGCGACAGAATAAGAAGGAAGGATCATTAACAAGCCTGTAGCGACATAAACTACGCCGTCTCAACTTCAAAGGAAGCCAAGACGGGAAGCGTTTCCACGGTTGACCGCCAGTGTTTAAACGAGTCCGTCTGGGCGATCGGTGATGCATGGACATCGGCGCAGCATTGGCAATAGGCTAAAAGTTTTAGACATCACTTCACAGAACGGAATCAGGGTGGATTGGGGCGACCAGGCGATTATCCTGGCATCTGCGCTCATCGGCTCTACATCTGCAATTTCACATTACCAGCAGCAAAAACAGGCTCAGTATCACTCTTATGGTGTCTTCACAGGGCGACCAAATTGAAGCGCAGACAGCAGCTATGAAGGATTTTGTGGCTTCAGCAAAGCCCAAAGTAGATTGGACAACCCAGGTCGATACCGAGCAAGTATTTCGTCTGGTTGACAGCATCCTTCCTTTTGAGGCGTGTCTCTATCACCAACTGCTGCCCCTCTCGCTAGAAGGCAGCCGTCTCAAGCTCGGCATGGTTAATTTGGACGATGCCGCAGCGCTAGATTATGTCCGCCGCATTTTGGCGTATATGAACTGTTCGCTTGCGCCACAAACGCTTTCGACTGATGTGCATCATGCCGCACTTTCTGCCTATCTAAGCTATACGGGCAGCCAGAAACAGCCGATCAGACCCAAAGGGATTACCCGTGCGATCGCTCAACACATCGGGCAACGGCTCACTCAGGACGCAATCAAAAAGGGCGCACCGAGAGCAAGCAACGCGACGTTAGACGCAAGACCCCCTGTACAGGATCAAAACTCTCACCCAACGTTGCTGGTCGATAGCCCCGAAGACCTCAATGCCCTCGCTGGAGAACCTATGGTGCCCATATCTTCGCCACCGATGGTCTTACCGTCTTCGGATCGTACTAAGGTATCGGTGCAACCGCCAGCAACCGTATTGGAACACTCGCCCGCGATCGCAGCAGACGAGCGACTAGAGGCTTTGCCCAACGATGACAAGCACCTGCACGGAACCCTGATCCTGTCAGACGATCGCCCGTTTGCTGACCTACCACCAGCTATGCAAAACGTGGGTGATGCGTTGCCGTTGCTGGCAGTCGAGCCAAAGCATCTTTCAGACCCCGTCACCGTTCTGGCAGCTTTACCACCCTCAGAACTGCTGGTAGAGCTTTTGGGGCGGTTGCTTGCTGGTGGCATTGGGCGGCTCTACTTTGAACGACAATCCCAGCAGGGTCGTATCCTCTGGAGCCAGGACGGAGTTTTGCAGTCGGTATTAGAAGCCCTGCCCCTGGATCTGATCCAGGGCATTGTGAACGAGCTAAAGCTACTAACGCATCTGCCGTTGGTGCCCGTCCAAAAGCCTAAACAGGTTGAAATTGAACGGCTTTATCAAAAACAACGCCTACTGCTGCGGCTACGTGTCATGCCGGGAACGCATGGAGAAGAAGCAACCGTGCAAGTGTTACGAGGCGCAGCACTCAAGTTTTACCAACAGCAACAGCTTGTCATCCTGGGTCGCGATGCCCTCACGATCGCCCAAAACCTTCAGCATAAAGTAAGCGAAATTCGCGCACGCACTCGCTTTTATGCCGCACTCGACCCCGACCAACTTAGCGTTTTGCCTGCACTGGGTCAGATTATTAGAAACGTTGAGCAGCAGCTTGATGCACTGAAGGCGCTCTATGCGTCTCAAGCAGAGGTAGAGAAGAATAGTAAAGATAAGTGAAATCAGACCGTTGAGGCACTCCGTTGAGGCAGTGACCAGCGATCGCCTGATCGCCTGTTGAGTTCCTACCGCCCTCAAGGGCAACGGATAACGCAAGACAGTTCACTGGGGCGATCGTGCGCTTTTGACAGCACCGGACAGTGAGTTTTGCTCCTTCAGCTTGTCACGGTAGCTGTACTGACCATAAACATTTACCAGGTAAGGCATAGCGTAGGTCGCCAGTACAGAGAGCCAGCGTTCGGGGTTCATTTCGCCCCGCAACAGTGCTGCACCATGATTGATCACAAAGAGTAGCGAACCGACAAAAACAGCCGTCTTCCAGCCTGTTGCCACAAACTCTGGATCAAACAGGCTAATGATGTAGCCTTTAATCATCCGCATTAATGAAAAAACTCCCAACGTCATTAGACAAATTCGCCACGAGCCACCAGCATGACCCGACCACCAACAGAAACGTGAATACTGGTTGCTGTTTTTATCGCTTTCAGCAGCAAGAGCGATGGTCTACCAATTTCGTAGCCTTGTTCGACGCGAAGATCGATCGACGGCTGACCTAAATAAGAGTATTGCACTAAGTACCCTGCTAAACAGCCATTTGCGCTACCAGTTGCCGGATCTTCAGGAATGCCTAGCGAGTCAGCAAAGACACGCACGCTCAGGTGATTGTCAGGGCTGTAAGTTTCTGGGCAAAAGACCAGGATTTCTTTTGCTTGCGTGTTCTCAATCAACGCAAAGTAACGGTCTTTGTTTACCCTGGCTTGCTTCAATGCCTGATGTGTTCTGAGCGGCACGATGATAAAAGGAACGCCTGTGGAAACCGCTTGAATGGGGAAGCGCGTATCCATATCGGTTAAGGCAAGATTGAGGATAGGCGCAATCGTCTCGGCTGCAAACACGTCACCAAAAACAGGCGATCGCTGCTCCATCCACAGCACATCAGCCAGCCCATTTTTGTAAAGGATGCTGACAGGAATTTGCCCGACTTTAAGGTTAAGGGCGATCGTCTCAACGAGCTGCTGGACGATTTCTTGCTGAAGAATAAAAGCCGTTCCTAAGGTCGGATGTCCGGCAAAAGGCAGCTCTTGAGTCGGTGTAAAAATCCGCACATCATACCCACCCGATCGCAGCTCAGACGACAAAATAAACGTCGTTTCCGAATAATTTATTTCCTTCGCAAGCTGCTGCATTTCTGCTGAGGAAAGCGCTTCAGCACCCGTGAAGACCGCTAGCTGGTTTCCGGCATACTTCGTTTCGGCAAACACATCAACAATGTAAAAGTCTAGAGCAGGCATAAGAGGCAATTAAGAAACAACAGAACGCTTAGTGCAAGCTGACAGACGCACTATTTAGTGAAACCGTAGAATCAGACGGACAGCGTATCCAGCTATTAAGACCCATTCAAAAAGTGCTGACACAGCGTTCCCCACTTGATCCCCCTCCCCCTTCATCAGGAAAAAACCGTAGGAGGATCGTGAGTTGTAGCGTGTCAAAAGCAAATTGGTAATCCCTTCACCCTTCACCTCTCCACCCTTCACCTCTCCACCCCTTCACTCCTTTCTTGTAATTCTTGCCGATTTTCTTGTCGCCGCCAGAAGAAAGGAGTAGACGTTGCTGGTGAGCAAAATGGTTAGACTAATTGGCACGGGACTGCTTGCAATGGGTGTCGCAATCGTACTGGTCAATCCAATGCTGGTGCAGATGTGGGTGGCTGCGATCGCGCTGGGGCTATTGTCGCACTGGGTCGCTCAAAATTGACAGTGCGTGCTGGAGAATGGATAAAGGTTAAGAGCCGATCGCTGAAAGCCGATCGCTGAAAGCTGACGACCAAAAGCTAAACGCCCCAAGATTCTTGTAAAATCACAGACGTGCCGCAATGAGAGGAACCAATGGCAGAGACACTTTTCTTTAATGCCCTGCGTGAAGCGATCGACGAAGAAATGGAGCGCGACCAGACCGTCATGGTGATGGGGGAAGACGTGGGGCATTACGGCGGTTCCTACAAAGTAACGAAGGATCTGCACAAAAAATACGGTGACTGGCGGTTGCTGGATACACCGATCGCCGAAAATAGCTTTACTGGGATGGCGATCGGAGCCGCCATGACGGGCTTGCGTCCGATTATTGAAGGCATGAACATGGGGTTCTTGCTGCTGGCATTTAACCAGATTGCGAACAATGCTGGGATGCTGCGCTACACGTCCGGCGGCAATTTCAAGATTCCAATGGTGATTCGCGGTCCCGGTGGCGTGGGTCGGCAGTTGGGCGCAGAGCATTCACAGCGGCTAGAAACCTACTTTCAGGCAGTGCCGGGACTCAAAATTATTGCGTGTTCCACTCCTTACAACGCTAAGGGACTGCTGAAGTCTGCCATTCGTGACAACAATCCGGTGCTGTTTTTTGAACACGTCCTGCTGTACAACCTGAAGGAAGATTTGCCAGAGGGAGAGTATCTGTTGCCCTTAGACAAGGCAGAAGTGGTGCGATCGGGCAAAGATGTCACGATCATCACCTACTCTCGGATGCGGCATCATGTCATGCAGGCAGTCAAGACATTAGAAAAGGACGGCTACGATCCCGAAGTGATCGACTTGCTCTCGTTAAAGCCGCTGGACTTTGAGACGATCGGTGCCTCCATTCGCAAAACCCATCGTGTGATCATTGTGGAAGAAGCCATGCGAACAGGCGGCATTGCGGCTGAAGTCATTGCATCCATTAACGATCGGCTGTTTGATGAACTGGATGCCCCCGTTTTGCGGCTCTCGTCTCAGGATATCCCCACACCCTACAATGGCGGTCTGGAAAATCTGACGATCGTGCAGCCCCAGCAAATCGTTGAAGCGGTTCAAAAAATGGTGGCGCTGAAAGTCTAAACGCAGTAGATCCCCGACTTCTTTGTTTGATCTGACCAGTTTGCTGTCTCTGATGCAGAAGTCGGGGATCTGATCCACCCTCACTAGATCCCCAACTTCTTTGTTTGATCTGACCAATTTGCTGTCTCTGGTGCAGAAGTCGGGGATCTGGCATATAAGCTTCTTTTAACGTGGATTTTGAGGTTATTGGTGACATTACCAATATCGAAACGATCGCGATAGGAAAAGGTATCCGCGATCGCGCTCGTTTGCAGAAACAGCATGGCAAAGGACGGTGGAGAAAGTTAAAGGGAGTGGCACAGGTATGCTTGCCTGACGCTACAATCCGTTTAGCAGAGATCCACTGGTATGAAGCTCACGATATCGGCAAGAAGGAATTTAAGCTGAAATTGCCTTTCCTGGATTAACAACTTTTCCTGGATTAACAACAATGAAAGCCGCTCAAGATCAAGGAATTCACTTTGCCTTATGCCTCAACAATGAGGGCTACAAAGCATCGTTAGAAGTCGGAAAACTATATCGCATGATTGCCGATGAGCAAGCTGCGGCACATGGTTTAGTGCGAATCGTGGATGAAAGTGGGGAAGATTATGCCTTTTCAGTCGATCGTTTTTATCCGGTGTCATTACCGCAAAATGTGGAGGCAGTTCTGCTAACAGCATCTTAAGACCTGCCATAAAAAAGCCTCTCCGAAGAGAGGCAGTTAGTATGAGCTTTTGAGACGCTGTGCTTAGCCGACTGCAAGCGCTCCTGCTAAGGCTGAAGCACCAGCCGAGACAAGTGCGGTGGCAAACAACCACCAGGACGCACTGGCAGCCGCTTTTTGGGTTTCCTTCACCTGCTTCTGCGCTTGATATTTAACTTCGTCCAAGCGTCGCTGTGCCTCACCTTGCAGGCGTTCGGCTCGACGCAAGACGCTGGAGCGTGCATCTTCGACCTGATCGATCACACGGTTTACCTGCTCTTCGGAAATGTCTTCACGAGAGCTAAGTACGGCTACCAGTGTGTCGCGGTTGAAGCTGCCGAGCCGATCGCGCATCGCTTCAAAGCCAGCCTGAGGATCGTAGAACATCGTACGGACATCGCGCTTGATGCCGTCGTAGTTGAGTTCGGGGCGATCGAGGGCGTTCAGGTAATCTCGAATGCGTGCCAGGATGCCGTCGATGACAGACTGGAGGCGGTTCTGGATCTTTTGAATTTGAGCCGTTACCTGTTCACGTACCGCTAGCACCTGATCGACCACTCGCTCGGCTTCCGCTTCGGTCATATCTTTGCGTTGTGACAACAGCGCGACAACGGTGGCACGATCGACATGGGACAGGCGTTCGCCCAGGTTGCTGGCTCCCGCACGGGGATCGTTGAACAGCAGTTGCACGTCGCGTTTGATGCCCTCAGGATTGAGTTCTTCCTTGTTCGTATTGAGCAAGTAACCTTCCACATTGGTCTGGAAGTCCTGTACACGCCGTTTGGTGCGCGATGCCAACCGACGGGGCGATCGCACGATCCGACGAATTGCTTCCTGCACCTGGTCGAGATACTGGTTAACTTGCGCTTCGGTGAGATCGCCTCGCTGACTGAGTAGTTGCACCAGCGTTTCGCGATCGACCTGAGACAGCCGTTGCCGTAGGGCGATCGTGCCTTGTTTCGGATCATCCAGCAGCGTTTTCAAGTCTCGCTGAATGCCGTCTGGGTCAAGTTCCGACAGATTAGTGCGGCGCAGGTAGTCAGCGATCGCGGTACTGACCTGGTCATACTGATCCTTTGCCTTAGTTGCCACAATTTGCGGTGCGTGCATGACGCTGTAGCGAACCTCGTCAAGCTGCCCGACAATGCGATTCGCTTCCTCTGGTGTCATGTCCTGCCGTTGGGCAAGAAGTTGCACAAGGGTATCCCGATCGATGTGGCGGAGGCGTTCGCGTAACGCGGACGAACCTGCTTGCGGATCATCCAGCAACAGTCGGAAATCGCGTTTGATGCCTTCAGGGCTGAGTGCTTCCTTGTTGGTGTTCCGCAGGTATGTTTCCACCCGATCGCGAACTGCCATCGCCTCTCCCTTCACTCGCTCTTGGGCTTCACGGGCTGACGACAGCACATTGTCACGAGTGCTTTCTAGCTGGCTAACGGTGCGCTCAGCTTCTTCCGGTGTCATATCCTGCCGTTGGGCAAGCACTGACACCAGCGTATTGCGATCGAATTGGCTCAAACGGCTTTGCAGGGCATCAAACCCAGCTTCACGATCGTCTAGCAACAACCGGAAGTCGCGCTCAATGCCTTGAGGATTGAGTTCATCCTTACCCGTCGATCGCAGGTAGTTTTCCACCCGACTCCGCGTATCGTTCGCTTGCTCCGTAGCCGCAGCCGCCTGTACCGTACTCAAGACTGACAGACGAATGGCTTCAAGCTGATCTGCGATTTCCGCCACTCTCGACGGTGTCAGGTCGCTGCGTTGCGTTAGCACCTCAACAAAGTAGGCGTGATTCAACTCTTCCAGTTGTCGTTGCACCGTTACAGGGTCAGCTTCGGGATCATAAATAGCATCCGTAAACTCGGTTTGCAGCGTTTCGCGGTTGAAGTGCCAGTAGTAAGTATTCAATAGATAGTTTTCAACATCCGCTTTGATGGTGTTGAAAGACTGCCCTGGCACTTTCTGAGCCAGTTGCTTCGTTGTATCGCTGACTTTATCTTTCGCGGTTTGGAGCTGACCCAGAATTTTTTCTACATTCAGGTCGGATAAATCACCGCGTCCCATGACGGTGCCCATCAGAGTGGTGAAAGCAAACTGGAGCGCTTGATTCATTGGACCGCTTCCCTGTTTGGGTGCTTGCCCAAGTTGCCCCGACTGCACCAGACTGCGTTGTGAGTGAACTTCTTCAGTCAGGCGATCGAGTTTGGCGTTCAGTTCGCTTGCATTGATGGCATCAGGCTGGGTAGAGCGAAGGTATTCCACCAACTCTGACGTTGAATCTTTTTTCTGAAATTGGTTGACAACTGCTTGCCAAACCGATTCAAGCTGACCGACCACGCGCTCAACATCCCGCCGAGAAAGGTCAGTGCGACTGCTCACCAGATTCATGAACGTGCCGCGATCGATACTCCGCAGGCGATCGGCAACTTCGACTGGAGAGCCAGTACCCGCAAGCTCTTTCAACTCTGGATCATTAACCAGCTTCTCAAATTCACTGCGAATCTTGGACATATCCAGCCCTGCCGGACGCAAGTTGTCCAGATAATCTTCGATCGAATCGCGCACGCTGGCTGGGTCAAGCCCTGAACCCAACTCTCGACGAACTGCTGCAGCCGCAGCCTCAGCAGTCGCGACAACCTGATTGTTGACAGCTTTTGCACCAAGCGCCGCTGTTGCCGTACCAAAGATGGCTTGAAACCCAGAAACCGCCGTACTCACGACTGAACCAGCCAGAGAACCAACGGTCATGGAACTAAACAAGACTAGTAAGACGAAATAAGCGCCCCAAATGACAACGCCAACGATCGCGCCTAAGCCAGCACTGTTAATTAAACTCAGCTTTACCGCCAACAGACACGCCAAAAATAGCGCGACAGTCACCGTCACCAGTGTCCATATGCCTACCGCTGTACCAATCTTCTTTACCGTACCGCCCAGGCTACCTGACTCATGGCTATCAGAATCCGAATCCGAATCTGACGATCGCCCAAGATACGAAATGCCTGCTGCAACCGAAAGATTTGTTAACAATAGTTGAAACGCAAAGGCTAAGACCAAGCCTGCGATCAAAGCAATAAAAAATTGTGGACCTGAAAAAACTAACGCAGCCTCTTCAGGTGTATTAACGCGCCCATCCATAGGTACTTGCGCTACCCATAGCGGCAGGCGACTTAGCCCCGATACCGTACCCAAATCATTCACCATACGTATGTCCCCATGAAAGCTCAACTCAAGCAGTCTGTAGTGAATAGAGAGTTGATAAGCCTTTTAATGGAATCAGTTCTCTAGTTGTTGCCACAATGGCTCAGTCCACGCTGTCTTTCATCTCTCTGGAGTGTGAAGCGATCGCTTTTAAAGCGATTAAATGGCTATAAAGGGGCATTTTAAGGGTATTTAGAGCCGCTACGCCTTCTTTCCGTTAGCTGCTGGGAGACAAAACGACACACCGTTCTTACAAATTCGGGCTACTCAAATTCGGGCGACTAACGTACTGCTCAAAAATCTTTTTTGCATCAGAAATTTTGCCAAGCCAGCTTGTTTGTATTACAATACTACTTCTGTAGTACTACCAAAAACTTCGTGCTGTGCCTCTTAGCTGTGCCGCTTAGAGGATGCTTTAACAGTCCAGATGCGTGTAGCCTTGGCGACTGCATACTCCTACTCCTTCGGAGAAAGCTGCGCCAACGGAGACGCAGGTGCTAAAACCCTTGACTCTCGGTAGTCCGCGTCGGCGAACTTTGTTGCTGTAGTCGTGGGTTTAACCACCAGCACGTCTCAAACAACCGCCTAGAAGCGTACTGCGCGATCGCGTGTGACAAGTCAAACATAGGCATTTCTAGCAACGGAAACTCTATAGCAGCGCTACGGCTGACCGCTAAAAACCAGACCGGATCGATTACACCGCTCAACGAACTGGCATCGATCGTTTTAGGAGGAATCATGGCGAAATTTCAAGACATTGTTCGCTACTACCACAGGTATTGGCGGATCTCAGTCTTTAGCATTGCAATGATGAGCGCCTTTGAAGTCATTGATTTATTTGGACCTTACGCGATCGGGCAAATTCTCAATGTGCTGTCTAAGCAGCCACTTGATCAACCTGTGCAAAACCTGATTGCTGGTGTTGCCAGTGTGACAGGGCAACCGCAAGGTCAGATGCTTTCGCTGGTTGTATTGTTGGCGCTCGTCGGTATTGTTT
>JBGTJW010000533.1:0-33447 GCA_041744955.1 Stenomitos sp.
TCATGGCGGGGAGAAAAGAACTAGTAGCCATTTGAGTCTTGGCATCAAGCCTAGGCAAGCAGCGTCAAGACTGCGGTTTCAGTATATCGAAGTTCCTGCAACCTTTTGAAAGCCGTCCTGAGGCAGAATCGCAGTCAATTCGCGATCACACAGCAATTTCTACTACAGTGAAAGCATACAGACTCTTTCATGCCTTTGCTCTGATGACTGCGCCGCTCTGGTTCTCTACTGTGCCACCGCTCTGGCTACAAATTGCAATTACTGGGGCGTGGATTGGCTTGCTTGGCTTATTAGCAGAATGGCTGCACCGCTACACTGATACAGGCTCAGAAGTAGTTCGCAAGGTGGTGCATATTGGCACTGGTAACGTCATTTTGCTGGCGTGGTGGCTTCAGATACCTGCCTGGTTGGGCATTGGCGCATCAATTATATTTAGCGCGATCGCCTTTCTTTCCTATCGCTTGCCCATCCTGCCTAGCATTAATGGCATTGGGCGCAAGAGTCTGGGCACCTTTTTTTACGCGCTGAGCATTGGCATTTTAGTTGCCTGGTTCTGGTCCATCCAGCAGCCGCAGTATGCTGCTTTAGGCGTGTTGGTGATGACGTGGGGTGATGGCTTGGCAGCCTTGGTTGGTCAGCGCTTTGGCAAGCATCCCTATAAGCTTTGGGATATGCAGAAGACCTGGGAGGGATCACTAACGATGGCGATCGTCAGTGCTCTCGTTAGTTTCTTGATTTTGCTGGCTGTGCAAGGCGCAATCTGGCAAACCTGGTTGATCTCACTCGTTGTTGCAATCGTGGCGACTGGACTGGAAGCCTTCTCAAAATTTGGACTTGATAATTTGACGGTGCCGTTGGGTAGTGCCACCCTCTGTTTTGTCCTGTGTCAACTGCTACTGTAATCGCAACCCGTTGCTTTCAGAGGTCTTTGAGAAGCCAAGACTTTGTATGCCATGACGATCCACAAATTTGCTTGCGTTAGCCCTGCCATGTACCTGTAAAAATACTTCTTACTGCGGCGGCAATGCGGTTCAAGTCTTCATCTAGCAAGGGGGGCCAGGCAACTCCCGCTCGCTGACCGCGTTCAAACTGCTGACGACTCTCACTTGCCAAAAGATAGAGTGAGCTAACCAGTTCTCGCTCAAAGGCATCTGCCTCTCGCAGAGCTTCAAAAACGACTTTGAGCGCCAGCAAGAGCGATGTAACTTGACCAGGGATCGGCGGTTGCCCCTGATTCAAGCGCACAATTAAGGCATCGGGATTCTGCTCCGTTGCCATCCCTTGATTAACCAACAAACTTCGAGCCGTTTGGTAATCCACAAAAATAAACGCAGGGCTTGCTTAATGGTTGTGACCCAGGCTAGACAGAGATGAGTTAGCCTGGGTGCCACGTCTGATTACGATGACAGTTGGTTGAACCTAAACACCGACGACAGCCGCTTCAACCAGCCACCGTCCGGTCGCTTTACCAATGACTGAAAGCTCCCGCATCAGACGATCGAAGCGTTCGGGAGTAAGCGATTGTGGGCCGTCGGATAACGCTTTCTTGGGGTTTGGATGCACTTCAATCATCAGAGAATCCGTACCCGCTGCGATCGCTGCCATTGCCATCGACGGGACGTATTCCGATCGCCCGGTGCCGTGACTGGGATCAATCATGATTGGCAAGTGAGTCAGCGATCGGAGTACTGGGATCACGGATAGATCCAAGGTGTTCCGTGCATATTGATTATCAAAGGTGCGAATGCCACGTTCACAAAAAATCACATTCGGGTTTCCAGCAGCCAGAATGTATTCGGCTGCCATCAACCATTCTTCGATCGTTGCCGACATACCACGCTTCAGTAGCACCGGCTTATCTTGAGCGCCAACCTTCTTCAGTAGCGAAAAGTTGTGCATATTGCGGGCACCAATCTGAATAATGTCAGCAACTTCGCCCACAAGCTCCAAATCAGCAGCATCCATTAATTCAGTGATAATGCCCAGACCTGTTGCTTCCCGTGCCTTTGCCAGCAATCCAAGCGCGCTTTCGCCATGTCCTTGAAACGCATAGGGTGACGTACGAGGCTTGTAGGCACCACCACGGAGAAACTGTGCCCCTGCTGCTTTGACCCGTTGCGCAGTCTCGACGATCATCTCCTCATTTTCTACGGAGCAAGGACCCGCCACCACCACAAGGGGATGCCCTTCACCAAAGACAACATTTCCATTAGGAGTTGGAACAATGACTTCGCTCGATTCACCATGACGATACTCTCGGCTGGTGCGCTTGTATGGCTTCTCAACCCGCAGCACCTGCTCAATCCAGGGGCTTGACTCCTGAATCTGGAGCGGGTCCATCTCAACCGTATCGCCTACCAGACCGATGACAACTTTGTGCTTCCCAACAATCTTTTCTGGATTCAAGCTCCAGCTAGAGAACTCGTCAGTGAGACGGGTAATTTCGGCTTCTGGAGCGCCAATCTTCATAACCACAATCATTGGTTTACGTTCCTGCTGGTAAGTGAATAGATGGGTTGCATGACAAAAAACTGAGCGATCGCGGCAGGAGAACCTGGAGCAGTGTAAAGACGTTACATTGACACCGACTGAGCGAACGTTTTGGGAAAAATCGCTTTAATGCTAAGCATGGCTCGAATAGCCAACGTGATGCCGCCTCAAAACTGGCAAGAGATCGACACAGAAGACATGAGCAGATTAGCAAATTTTTATTTGTATGTGACAAATGATACTTTTTCTTAAGATTAAAGTTGTCTTTTACAGCGATCCCCACATTAAGAAACCGACTGGATCGATCGCTACTTTAGATTCAATGACCTTCAAGCTGTCGCTATCAGATGACAGCAGGCAAGGCTAAGGACAACGGATTAATCTTCTTTAGCGGCTTTAGCCGTACGCCAAGAGTCTCGAAGTCGTCCAAAGTTGAGCTTAAAATCATTCCATCCAATCAAATTACCAACTCGTTCTTCGTCCCACGAGGCAGAAAGAGGACCATAGCTCAACCCCAGCACGCCCAGACCAAAAAAGCCAAGGCTAACCAGCAAAACCGCCGCAGTCGGTGGATGGAACACATCGTTCGCGATCGCAAAATAGCTCACAACAAACGTCAGCAGTGCTAAGACACTTGGTACGCCACAGTATAACGCCGCTCGACTGACCATACGACGGCTCACAATTTCGGGAATGCTTGATGGCGTAGCTGCACGGCTAGAACGCCCTTTCGTTGACTTCGGCGTGCTTTGGGTTGTCGCGCTCTGTGTCACAGCAGTGGTGGCAGGCGGCTTCGATGGCTTTTGACGCACTGGTTCAAAAGGCAACCGATTCGCTGAGTCCACTTCCTTGTTAGTCGAAGTGGCGTTAACCTGACTTTTCTTTTTCTTCGCTGCCATAAAGCAATCCCTGATTGAGCTGCGAATAGTTAACCGCGAACGCCAAGGCGTGTAATCAGTGCCCGGTAACGAGCATTGTCTTGCTTCTGAATGTAGGACAGAAGGCGCTTTCTCAGACCAATCATCCGCAATAAACCTTTGCGAGAGGCGTGGTCTTTCTTATTGGTCTTGAGGTGTGAGCTGAGACGGTTGATGCGCTCGGTGAGCATAGCAACCTGGACATCCGCAGAGCCAGTATCGGTTTCGTGAACCTGATAGTCGGAGATGAGTTCTTGTTTGCGCTGTTGCAGCAGAGGCATAGCTCGTGTCTTTTCCTGGTTGATATAGGGTCGCAGCTTATGATCTTACCATAGCCTTTTCATTGAGGCAGCAAGTTTTTTGCAGAGGCTGCATGAACTAACGTGTAGTGTAAAAGAAAAAATAGTCTTGTTTCTTGATTAATAAACGAACAGTATGAGCAGCATTGGCTTTTGGCTGGTATGGATCGCGTCTGTGACGTATGCCTTTTTTCTGGCACCACCCGATCGCCCCGATACCTTCGATCTCATTCAGCACCTTGCAACTGGGCAGATTACAGGCATCAATCCACTGATTGTGACGCTGTTTAATTTGATGGGCATTTTACCGATGCTTTATAGTTGCCTGCTGTTTATTGATGGCAGAATGCAAAAAGTTCCGGCGTGGCTGTTTGCAACGGCATCGTTTGCTGTCGGCGCGTTTGCGATCGTGCCTTACCTGGCACTACGGGAGCCAAAGGGGACGTTTAGCGGCAAGAAAACGTGGTGGCTTAAAGTTTTGGATTCGCGGTGGTTGGGGCTGGCACTAGCGATCGCCACGCTCGGCTTGTTGTTCTACGGCATCAATCAAGGCGATTGGACAGACTTTGGGGGGCAGTGGCGATCCAGCCGCTTTATTCACGTAATGAGCCTGGATTTTTGTTTACTTTCCGTGCTGTTTCCAGCGCTGTTACGTGATGATATGGCGCGACGTGGACTCACAGACGATCGCCTGTTTTGGACCGTTGCATTGCTGCCTTTACTGGGCGCGATCGGTTATCTAGTTCTACGTCCACCGTTACAGGAGCAGCCCGAAAAGGCGGTATCACCTCAGTCCGATTACCGCACCTCGCCATAAAGCATCTCCTTTACAGGCTTAAGGGAACGATCGTAGGCACGAGGCATTTACTAGGTTAATCTCGTTTGTGTCCCTTAAAGTCGATCGACGACATTCAGTAAAGTTTCGATGCTGGCATTTTGATCTAGGAATGAGAAGACGTGCTTGTAGCGTAGTTGACCGACCTTATTCAGCACAAATTGAGCCGGAAGCGGTGCGCCAAGCGCCTGCCCGGTCTGATAATCACGAAAACTTTTACAGCTTGAGTCGCTTAAAAGGGGCATTTTTAAACCCAAATCTTTGACAACCGTTTTGCTTTGCTTTGGGTCAGTGCTTGTAATCAGCAACAGTTCAACATCACGATCGAGAAAGGCTTCGTACTGCTCGTTTAGTGCCTTGATGTGCGGAAAGCAAAACGGGCAGTATTGCTTTTCGGTAAAAATGCGTGTAAACGCCAGCACGACGGGTCGCCGTCGCCGAAAATCTGTCAACTTAATCGATCGCCCGTTGGTGACATCCGGTAGCTCAAAAGTGGGCGTAATCATGCCTTTTGCCAGTGCGTTAGTGGCAGGAATCGGCAAAAAGTTATTGAAAAAACGCTGGTTTAACAGCCCGCTAAAATCCGTAGAAGTCAGCATGAAACGGTGAGAGGAATTGATACAACAGTTCAACTAATTATAAAGGCAAAGTCCGTAGCCGTCTGTCTACGAGGAAACAGGCATCGGCTACGGACTCACAATCAAATACTAAGCTTTAACAGCTACACCGCTGCAAAGTATTCTTTTGATTTCTTGGGATCAGGACTCATTGTTGCTTCACCGGGCTTCCAACCAGCAGGACAAACTTCATCCGGGTGCGATTGAACGTACTGAATTGCTTGCAGAGTCCGCAAAGTTTCATCAACGCTACGACCGAATGCCAGGTTGTTAATGGTGGAGTGTTGAATCACACCATCTTTATCAATCAGAAACAGACCACGTAGGGCAACGCCATCTTCGGTTAGGACGTTATACGCAGTGCTGATTTCTTTCTTGAGATCAGATACCAACGGGTAGTTTAGATCGCCAACACCGCCGCTTTTACGATCAGCTTGAATCCAGGCAAGATGAGAAAACTCACTGTCAACCGAAACACCCAGTACCTCGGTACCAATCTGCTTAAACTCATCAAAGCGATCGCTGAACGCTGTAATTTCGGTGGGGCAAACAAAGGTGAAGTCGAGCGGATAGAAGAAGAGGACAACGTACTTGCCACGGTAGTCAGACAGCTTAATTGTCTTAAACTCCTGGTCTACCACAGCGGTCGCCGTGAAATCGGGAGCGGATTGCCCGACGCGCAAGCATGTTTCATGAGTCATGAGATAACAGTCTCCTTGCATTGAGGTTTATTGAGTGCGTCTTGATCTTTTCAGCACATTCGGTTTGCAGAACAAGCTGCAAAGTCAGCCCAGCGCTGATTCGGTACGCATAGCGACCGATAACTTAAGAACTGTTAAGACTATATCATAGTCATAACGATTTTGACTAAGACGTTGCCGCCAGCAGGGGCGGCGATCGACCGTGCCCGCAACCAACACGCGAGGTCGGAGGCATCAGCCGGGTTGCCCGACACAAAAACAAGGCTTGATCTACAGAAGCCTGTGTCTCACGTCACATTGTTCCTTAATGCTTTAAGCATCTACATGAGGCAGCTTGTAGCCCCAAAACTGGCTCCTGCTAGGGAGTAGAGCCGCTAAACTTTCTGCTTGTAAGCTATGAGGTGAATCAGAAGAGCTACCTACTTAGAGAGATGCTTGGGCAAAAGAAAACTGCGACCGTAATGCAACCTGTCCGCAGCTCTAAATTTAAAGCAAGATAAGAGCGTTTAAAGAATGGGAACACTGAGAAGGAAGATGTAGCGTATCAGACCACTTTAGCTCGTACAAAGTTAGCACTCTGAGGGATAGGCTCGTGCAGGCGACGAAACAGCAGCAAATCTTGGGTTACTTCATTGAGGAAGCGAAAGAGCACCTCGATACGATCGAGCAGGGCTTGTTAGATTTACAAGCCACAATGGGCGACACCGAACGGCTCAATGAACTGTTTCGTGCCGCTCATTCCGTCAAAGGCGGTGCTGCCATGTTGGGCTTCAACAGCATTCATAAAGTAGGGCATCACTTAGAAGATTGCTTCAAGCTTCTGACTGACGATCCTGTGGCGATCGACCAACATTTAGAGAACCTGTTTTTGCAAGGGTTTGACATCCTCAAAGATCTGGTCGAAGGTCTGCAATCGCCTTACGGACTACGAGAAGAAGATGCCGCTCAGACCGTGCAGGCAGCAGAACCAACATTTTTGGAGCTACAAACCTATCTCAATCGCCTGGTGCAAGCAAGCAAGGCAGCGTCCAAACCAGCAGTACCCGTGGCGGCAAACCCAGAGCTGGCGAATCGGCTTAATGGTGCCCTGAAGCTGATGCTGCAACTCTTCAAGCAAGGGGATACGCCAGCCAATCGTCAGCAACTTGCAACGCTATGCAGCCGGATGGTGCAGCTACATAACGCACCTGAGTGGCGCAAGCTGTTGCAAGCAGTGCATGGTGCGATTGTCGGTCGCAACGCCTATGCAACGCTGGCTCCGTTGGTCATCAAGGAACTTAAATTAGCTGGCGATCTGTTGATCAGCGGCAAAGCGAATGGCATTGCTCCTAGCAGCGCCTTGCAGCAGCTTCTTCCGACTGTAACCCCTACACCAACTTCAAAAGCGGTACCGCAGCCGATCGCACCCGCACCCCAACCAGCCCCAGTCGCTGCACCACAACCGATTGCACGCGAGGCAATCGCCACCAAAACTCAGCAAATCACCATCCCTGCTGAGCCAAGAGCCGCTGCCAAAGCGCTTTTAGGAGCGTTTAACAAGGCGCAACTGATTGAGTTGGCAGAGTTTTTGATGAAAGCGCTTCAGTAAGCACCAGTTAGCGGTCAGCGGTCAGCGGTCAGCGGTCAGCGGTCATTAGTCGGCAGTCAGCGGTCAGTAGGGGCTTTAGCAGGGTGGTTTACCTCCAGAGGTCTAGCTTCTGGAGGTAAAAAGGAGAGAGGCTGGGGCACACCAGCGCTTACTTTAGCGAGCAGACACTAAGGCACAGTTTGTGTTTAGTTCGTTAGCAGGTGGTACCAGTGCAACAACATGCGGTACAGGGCGGGGCGTGTAGCCTACTAATGAAGCGCCTTTGTACGCAAGGGATGTGCTGGCACCCGAATCAAGCATGACGGCATGACGAAAGCCTGCTTTGGCTAGCGCTGCTCCTAAGTCTACTGAACCGATCGGCTCGGTAGACACCCCAATTTGCGGTTGACCCGCCTGATTAATGCCCCAAAATGCTCGGTGTCGTGCTTCGTTCACGTCGTACAGGCGACCAAAGCGCTCCAGTGGCTGTGCTTGACTATTCTCAACTAGCCAGCCCGCTGCCACAAACGCATCGGTGACATTAGGCAGTTCGGCTTGAATGCTTTCGAGCGTATTGTGTTTTTTGTGGTCAAACGGCACAAACTTGACTGCCGTTGGGCTTATCAGCACCAGGGGACGCTGAGCGAGAAACGGAATTTCGCCCCGCTTACCAGGAACGAAGGTGCCTTCTGACTGGCTAAAGACCGGACCCAGCATCGCGTTGGAGTCTAGAAACTCTAGAGAGAAAAAGCCGCCATCAACCGCCGCGATCGCCTCTGTGCCTTCCAAAATTTTTGGCACCTGGTCACGTGTGCGAGCATGAATCGTAATGGGTTTGCCCCCTGAAATGAAGATAAATGGCGTGTTGTCGATCGTGGCATCGGTACGGATGACGGGCGATGTAAAGTCGAACGACTGGCTCCAGGAAGGCAGTTTGGCTCCGCCCCAGGCAACATCTAGCATCTCTAGCAAGCGCGATTGCCCAATACGCCCGATCGTCAGCAAATTGTCTGATTTCCCTGCGAGACGCTCATCGTTGTCATCCATAGTCAGTGCGGCTGTATAGCCTGCTTCTTTCACCGCTTCAACAGTTTGAGCATCAAACTTGCCTTCGGGATAGGTGAAATAGCGCACGGGCACACCCAACTCTGTTTCCAGAATGCGCTTCGATTCTTGGGTCTCAAGCTGAAGTTGGTCTTTCGTGAGACCTGCCATTACTTTGTGGGTAACGCTGTGGGAAGAAATGGTGACTAGCGGGTCTTTTGCCATCTCCCGCAGTTGCTCCCACGTTAGGCTCGATCGCCCGATGTTTTTGCCGACTTTGGCAGTGTAAATTGCAAAGACAGCCGGATAGTTATATTTCTTCAGCAGTGGATAAACGTGCTCGTAATGCCCACTGTAACCATCATCAAACGTCAGCAGGATCGGTTTTTCGGGTAGGGGAAGTCCCGTCCGCAGATGGGTGACTAGCTGATCCATTGTGATCGGTGTCACGCCCTTCTGTTGAATCTCCTGGAAGCGCTGTTCTAACTCTTCAGGGGTGACATCAAAAAAGACTTGCTTTTCTGGAAGGATGTCGTGATACATCATCACAGGCACCCTGGCTGAGCGTGCGCGTTGATGAATGTCTGGGAACGCAGGCGCACTTAAATAGGCAAGCATCTGCGGTGCTATGCTGCCAACCAGCGTTTCGATACCGATCGCAGGCTGCTCAATCATCGCCGCCGTTTGGGTGACATCACTGACAAACCGAGTCAACCCAACCGCCTGGGTCGCCTGTGCAGGCTGACAACTCATCGGCAATAGCCCTGATGGTTCCCCAGGAGAAGGGGCAGTACCCGGTTCGTATGACCAGGCTGGGCTGAAGAACCCTCCCGAGAGCGGTACGATCGCTGCCAAACTGCCGACCCAAAACCCTTTAAAGCGATCGCGAGGCTTGCACGTTGCTACCGACGGGTCAAATTTTCGCATGGCTAACTTTTGCCTGTTCTGCACGACATCCCCCCACACATAAATTTCAAACCATTGACACGATCCATTACTCAGCAATCGTTTTTCAATCTGACATTGCTGCCATCCGGCACTGCTGCATAAAAGTATGCAGGGTTTCCTACCATTCCTTAATCCTGACGTTCATACCCTTCCAGGCGGCAGAAGGGCTTCTAAAAGCCTGTGTCGCTATTTTTTGCAAGAAGTCTAGAGGTTTGTCTCACGCTCCATACTGAGAGTGAGCCCCGCTTTCAATCTGGCGCTTCAGCACGAGAGCATTGCAGTCATTACTTTTGACAGTCATTACTTTTGGCAGAAGACAGCGTATTGAATGAGGGATCTTAAAATGCCCTTGCTAGATCTATCCTATTTCTGCGCGTTTGTCAGGCTTTTCAACGATGTTGCAAGCAAAAATGATCAAGTAGGAGAACTTCTTTTCTCTGCTCTTGCTCTCAAGGGCGAAGTGTCTCCTGGTGATGCTGAGGACGGCATGGTTGAACGGCGATCGCGATCGCTGCCATGATACCTTCAAGCTGACTGATTGAGCGCCGACTCATGATAGTGCCGCAGTAGATCGGCGGGATCATCATAGATGGCGATCGCTCCTGCTAATTGTTCATCGCTAAAACCGCCTGTGCGAAACGCAATGACACTAACTCCTGCTTTGCCTGCGGCTTCAACATCGTAGGGAGCATCACCCAGCATGATGACCCGATCGGGAGCAAGCTGTGCCTTACTCAACGCTGCGTCGATAATGTCTGGCTGTGGTTTGGAGGCTTCAGCATCATCGGAAGTCGTAGCTTCATGCACCAAATCATCAATTTGAGCCACCTTCAGCAAAAGCTCTAACTCTTCTGAGGTTGCAGAACTGGCAACCATAAGCTGCAATCCATGCTCCTTTAGCTTCTGCACCAGTTCGCGTGCGCCCGGTGTTGGAGCAAGATGAGATCCAACTTTGGTCAGAATTAATTTTTTACGGTGGTCAGCGATCTGCTTTCCAGATCCTTCTTTATCATTCAGCTCTGGTGCAAAGCGGGGAATAATTTGATCCCCACCCATCCCAATGAGAGGACGGACTTGCTCAAAGGCAATCTCATAGCCATAAGCCGTAAATGCCTCAACCCACGCTTGAGCGTGAGCATCATTGCTCAGTACAAAGGTGCCATCAATGTCTAGCAGTACGCCATCAAGCATCACGCGATCGTCCTCTCTATCAATGCCTTGACGATCGCATAAAGCGTATCAAAAAGCGTCTTCCTGAATGCAGAAGCGGCTGTACTTTAACAAAGCAAGAGTGTGTTCGAGCGTTAAGTCGCAATCTTTCTTCCCAACGGTCGATCACCGAGAGAGCGGCATCTGCGCTTAAAATAGGGAGTGCCACAACTCAGGGTTCGCCCGCTTTTTCTATGACCGTTCGCGTTCGCATTGCTCCTAGCCCGACTGGAAACCTTCACATTGGTACAGCCCGTACAGCCGTCTTTAATTGGCTCTATGCCCGTAATACTGGCGGTGCGTTTGTGCTGCGGATTGAGGATACTGACCAGGAGCGATCGCGCCCTGAATATACGCAAAATATTCTGGATGGCTTAACCTGGCTTGGTTTGACCTGGGACGAAGGACCGTTGTACCAGAGCAACCGACTGGATTTGTATCAGCAGAAGGTACAAGCGCTGTTGGACAAAGGCTTGGCATATCGTGCCTATGATACGCCAGAGGAACTGGATGCCAAGCGAGAGGCGCAAAAAGCCAAGGGCGCAGCGCCTCGTTATGATAACCGTCATCGCAACCTGACCCAGGAGCAACAGGCTGCCTACGAAGCCGAAGGGCGATCGTCCGTCATTCGGTTCCTGATTGAGGACGATCGCGAGATTGTTTGGAACGACCTCGTGCGTGGCACAGTGAGCTGGAAAGGGCGCGACTTGGGCGGCGATATGGTGATTGCCCGTGCTGCGTCTGGTGCTGATTTTGGTCAACCCCTTTACAACTTTGTTGTCGTTATCGATGACATTGACATGACCATCACGCACATCATTCGGGGCGAAGATCATATTGGCAATACACCCAAGCAAATTCTGCTCTACGAAGCATTGGGAGCCGAACTTCCTACGTTTGGGCATACACCGCTGATATTGAATGAGGCTGGGGCAAAACTTTCTAAACGCGATGGTGTGACTTCGATTTCAGACTTTCAGCGCATGGGCTACCTTCCAGAGGCATTGGTCAACTACATGACGCTGTTAGGCTGGTCGCCACCAGAAGGCGTGAATGAAATCTTCTCTCTCGAAACGGCTGCCCAAGAGTTTGGGTTTGAGCGGGTCAATAAAGCGGGGGCTAAGTTTGACTGGGACAAGCTCAATTGGCTGAACAGTCAGTATTTGCATGAGATGCCCGCTGGTAAACTCACCGATTTGTTGATCCCCTATTGGCAGGCGGCGGATTTTGAGGCTGACTGGAACGATCGCGCCTGGTTGGAACGCTTGACCGCGATGATTGGCGCAAGTTTGGCACGTTTGGATGAAGCAGTACCAATGAGCGAGTATCTTTTTACTCCTACTGTCAATTTCACCGAGGAAGCGATCGCCCAACTACGGCAAGATGGTTCTGCTACAGCCGTGGAAGCGGTTTCTGCTGCGATCGCCAACTATGCACCTCTGACCGAAGCTACGATCCAGGACTTGCTTAAACAAGTGGTCAAAGAGCAAAATCTGAAAAAAGGCTTAGTGATGCGAACGCTCCGCGCTGCCCTCACTGGAGCGATGCATGGTCCCGATCTGGTGCAGTCGTGGCTGCTACTCCACCAGCGTGGGCTAGACCAATCTCGCCTTCAGCAAGCGCTAAAAGCAGCGCGATCGGAGTAGCTAGTTGTGAGTCAACGGGCAACGGTCAGGTAGCAGCAGTTAGTTAGTAGCCAGAGTTAATTCAGAACTCCCTCACTCCTCACCCCTCACCCCTCTCACCTCTCTGTAGTTAGTCAGTTAGTAGCCAGAGTTAATTCGGAACTCCCTCACTCCTTACTCCTCTCACCTCACCTCCTTGTCAGGAACTCTACCCACGCCTACACGTCGTTGTGAATCCAACTGTCACCTTTCCTGGCTACCCCACATGAACTATCGAGGCTTACAGACTAGCGCAAGACTACTTGCTTCGATCGCGCCCGTTTCGTTGCTGGTGACTGCCTTTCTGTCGATTAGCTACAGGTCAATTGCACCTGCTCAAGCTCAATCGCCTCAGAACCTTAATGTTATTACCATTGGTCAGCGCTTCTCGCCCAACCCGTTGGAGGTCAAGGGAGTTGCAGGTGGTGATACGCCGGTCAAAGACGTGGTTAAGGTTGCTAAAACGCCAACAGGTGAATGTGTCGGCAATGCTAATGCAAAGCCAAATCATACGGTTGAACTGACCGACTTCTTTGAATCGTTGAAGCTTGTTGTGCAGAGTGACGATGATACCGCCCTTACCATTCAAGGTCCCGGTGGCGTTTGGTGCAACGACGACTATCAAGGCAAAAATCCTGGTGTGACTGGCGAGTGGTTACCCGGCACGTACAAAATCTGGGTCAGTTCCTACGCCAAAGATCGTGCTCCTGCATACGTACTTCGCATCACTGAGAAACGTTAACAGAGCGATGTGTGGTAACGAGGCGGTTCACTTGTAAGAGCGAAGAATCTTTCGCTTTTCAGGGTTTGCCATACTTCGTTAAGCATGGCGGAGCAAAAAACGCAGCGTCAAAACAGAGCACTGGCAGAAGTCAGTTGCTCTGATCCTGCTAAATACGTTAAATTTAGTTAACAATTGTTCTCATACATGATTGCTTGTTGATGCAAGTTTGCGATCGCTGCTTGCAGAGTGAGCCTTTCGGTTTCTAGAAAAGGATATTCATTCGCTGTCGTTGAGTGAAATTAATGAGATATCGCAGGTGCTTTCATTCTGATTGCACTGACACCAAACTGTTTTAACTGTATTAAGAGGGCGTTAGCGTATGAAATTTTCTTGGCGAACTGTCCTACTGTGGACTCTGCCAGCCGTAATTATCGGGTTTTTCTTGTGGCAGGGTTCTTCACTCAGTACGCCTGCCAATGTGGGTAACAATGCTGCCAGTACCCGGATGACCTATGGTCGCTTTTTGGAGTATTTGGATGCTCATCGCGTGACGAGCGTTGATTTTTATGAGAATGGACGAACCGCGATCGTCGAAGCGGTTGATCCTGAACTTGATAACCGTCTGCAACGTTTGCGCGTAGACCTTCCTGGAAATGCTCCCGAAGTCATCACGCGGCTGAGAACTGACAAGATTAGCTTTGATTCGCATCCTGCTCGTAACGACGGTGCGATCTGGGGGTTGCTGGGTAACTTAATCTTCCCAGTGCTGCTGTTGGGTGGGCTGTTTTTCCTGTTCCGCCGTTCTGGCAACGTTCCTGGCGGTCCCGGGCAGGCAATGAGCTTTGGCAAATCCCGCGCCCGCTTTCAGATGGAAGCCAAAACAGGCGTGCTGTTTGACGATGTGGCAGGCATTGAAGAAGCAAAAGAAGAGTTGCAAGAAGTTGTCACCTTCCTGAAAAAGCCGGAACGCTTTACTGCGGTTGGGGCACGGATTCCTAAAGGCGTGTTGTTGGTTGGTGCGCCCGGTACAGGTAAGACCTTGCTGGCAAAGGCGATCGCGGGTGAAGCTGGCGTACCCTTCTTCAGCATCTCTGGCTCTGAATTTGTCGAAATGTTCGTGGGTGTGGGCGCATCTCGCGTCCGTGACTTGTTCAAAAAAGCGAAAGAGAATGCACCCTGTATCATCTTCATTGATGAAATTGATGCGGTGGGACGGCAGCGTGGAGCCGGCATCGGTGGTGGCAACGACGAGCGCGAACAAACGTTGAACCAGTTGCTGACCGAGATGGATGGCTTTGAGGGCAATACAGGTATCATCATTATCGCTGCAACAAACCGCCCCGATGTGTTGGATTCTGCCTTACTGCGTCCCGGTCGCTTTGACCGTCAGGTGACAGTCGATGCGCCTGATATGAAGGGTCGCTTGGAAGTGCTTCAGGTACACGCTCGCGACAAGAAGATAAGCCCAGAAGTGTCGCTGGAAGTGATTGCGCGTCGCACTCCCGGTTTCACTGGCGCTGATTTGGCAAATTTGCTGAACGAAGCCGCGATTCTCACCGCCCGTCGTCGGAAAGAAGCGATGACAATGCTGGAGGTGGATGATGCCGTCGATCGCGTGGTTGCAGGCATGGAAGGTACGCCGTTAGTAGACAGCAAGAGCAAGCGACTGATTGCCTATCACGAGATTGGTCACGCTATTATCGGCACGCTGATTAAGGATCATGATCCGGTGCAGAAAGTAACGCTGATCCCCCGTGGTCAAGCGCAAGGTCTAACCTGGTTCACCCCAGGAGAAGACCAAACGTTGATCTCACGATCGCAAATTCTGGCTCGCATTGCAGGTGCCTTGGGCGGTCGTGCGGCTGAAGTTGTGATTTTTGGCGATGCTGAAGTCACCACAGGCGCAGGCAACGACATTCAGCAAGTTGCTAACATGGCGCGTCAAATGGTCACTCGCTTTGGGATGTCTGATTTGGGTCCGCTCTCGCTGGAAAGCCAACAAGGTGAGGTCTTTTTGGGTCGTGATTGGATGACACGCTCAGAGTATTCTGAGGAAATTGCGTCGCGGATTGATGCTCAAGTTCGTACTATTGTTGAGCATTGCTACGATGATGCCCGACGGATCATTCGTGAAAACCGCACTGTGATCGATCGCCTGGTTGATTTGCTGATTGAGAAAGAAACCATTGATGGCGATGAGTTTCGGCAGATCGTTGCTGAGTATACAAACATACCTGAGAAGGAACAGTATGCTACTCGCATCTAATCTCGAAACTCTCAGTAAGTAGTTAAGCGGGAGCGATCAAACGATCGCTCCCGTTTTTGTTTTGTCTGCCCTTTAATTAACTGAAAGCTGGACAGTACTGCTGCGCCGTTAAAGTCTGCACTGTTAAAGTCAGGACATTACAACTGCTGTGACGGCAAACACTGCGTCGATCGTCTGTACTGGCTAAAGGGCTTTCGTACTACAACGTCTTCCCGTCGTAAGATTTGGCTATCAGCACCCAGGACACGCAACTCGCAAACACCGGTTGCGCCAGCCGAAAAGAGCGCAAAGACCCCATTGTGGCTCACATCGCGAACCGTTTTTCCGTTGTTAAAGGTCGCCTCAACTGCAACAACCTGTGGCTTGAGTGCCCGACCATACAAGAGCGTATAGGGTTCTTCACTTTTAGCAGCAGTGTTCGTAGGGTGTGGGGTTGAAGCATGACTAATCCCATACTCCACCAGTCGCGCTGACGATGCCGACTCATGCTCTGCTCCGTAGCTACCGCTGCCGCTCACCTGCCATGTCATGCCGTTTCGTTTGACAACCTTGTGCCCAAACACCTGCTGCGCACCAGTGCTCGTGGGGCAAAAAGCGCTGTAAAGTACAATCACGCCTTCAGACGATTGCTGCGTACTCAGAACTTTAAAGCGTTCTGCTTTTGGTTTTGCCTTTGTAGGACAGCTTACTGCCTGCTCAACCACGCTTTTGGGCGTGATCGTTAAGAAGGAGAGGGCGCAGCCTGACGTTGTTAACGCTACAAGCCCAACGCTAATGAGCAACCGTTTCATCGTCTGTTATGGGTAATTAAAAGAGCGCGATCGCAGATTAGGCGATCGTGCAGATCCGCAAATGCTCGATCGCTGCAAACGCTTTCGTTTTAAGTCTGCCCTTGATTAGACGGGTGCTACCTCCATCGGAAGGCAGTTTGTATTATCTTTTGTGTTTCTTGTAGAGCCGTTTGCAACGAGTCTTTTGCGGTCAGCCGTCTTGCTTTTGCAGGCGTAAAAAGGCATCGCTCAGCAACGGGCGTAGCGCTGTGCCAGACAGGACGGCATTGGGTTATTGTGATCAATAGTGTTTCAACTTGCCTCCCATTATGACCGCAGCGCCCTCTCATAAAAAGGCGAAAGCTCTCAACCCCTCTAGTCGTCGCCCTGCCAAAGCGTTGTGCAGCGAATGCGGGCTGTGTGATACCTATTACATTCACTATGTCAAAGAGGCGTGCGCCTTCCTGCATCAGCAGATCGCTGAACTGGAAGCAGACATTCACGATCGCAGCCGCAATTTAGACAATCCCGATGAATGGTACTTTGGGGTCAGTCAAGCAATGATGGCAGCGCGTAAGACGGAGCCAGTGCTGGGCGCACAGTGGACAGGCATTGTTAGCACGATCGCCATTGAGATGCTGACCCGTGGCATGGTCGAAGGGGTCGTTTGCGTACAGAATACGGACGACGATCGCTTTCAGCCCAAACCTGTGCTAGCCCGCACACCAGAGGAGATTTTGGCGGCAAAAGTGAACAAGCCAACGCTGTCGCCGAACCTATCAGTGCTAGAAGAAATTGAGCAATCGGGCATGAAACGGCTGCTAGTCATTGGCGTTGGCTGCCAGATTCAGGCGCTCCGGGCAGTAGAGAAACAGTTGGGCTTAGAAAAACTCTACGTGCTGGGAACGCCCTGTGTCGATAACGTCACCCGTGCTGGACTACAAAAATTTCTAGACACCACTAGCCGATCGCCCTCTACCGTCGTGCATTACGAATTTATGCAGGACTTCCGCGTTCACTTCAAGCATGAAGACGGTTCCAGCGAAACGGTGCCTTTCTTTGGCTTGAAAACAAACCAGCTTAAAGATGTGTTTGCGCCCTCCTGCATGAGCTGTTTTGACTACGTTAACTCCCTGGCTGATCTGGTAGTGGGTTACATGGGCGCGCCCTTTGGCTGGCAGTGGATTGTAGTCCGAAACGATCGCGGTCAAGAAATGCTGGATCTGGTGCAGGATCAGATCGAGACTCAGCCTGTCATGTCTCAAGGCGATCGTCATAACGCTGTGCAGCAGAGCATTCCTGCCTATGATAAGGGCGTGACCTTACCGATGTGGGCAGCCAAGCTCATGGGTGTTGTCATTGAAAAGATTGGTCCTAAGGGGTTGGAGTACGCCCGTTTTTCGATCGACTCTCACTTCACCCGCAATTATCTCTACGTCAAGCGCCACTACCCCGAAAAGTTAGAGGCTCATGTGCCAGAGTACGCGAAGCGCATTGTGGCGCAATACAAACTGCCGGAATAAGGCTAAGAGATGAAGGATAAAGGCTAAAAGGAATATCTTTATACTTTAGCCTTTAGCCCTTAGCCTTTTAATCCTTGCGCCCCTTGCTAAACACGCCCTGAAACGCGGTGGCTTCGGCAACACTTTTGCCTTCATTCAGCAAATAGTCGAAGAAGGTGCGCGCGATTACCGATAGCTGTTTGCCAGAGGGATAAACGACATACCAATAGTGTTCGATCGGAAAGCCGTCTACATCTAGAATGGTTAGCTGACTGTTGGGTCCTTCCAGCGCCAGCGTATGCAGCGATAGTACCGAGATGCCCAGCCCCCCCGCGATCGCCTGCTTAATTGCCTCGTTACTGCCCAAATCTAGTTTTACCTTCAGCTCTAGACCCTGCTCATCAAACCGCTTTTGCACCGCTTTGCGCGTTCCCGAACCAGGCTCCCGCATAATGAACGGTTCTTCTGCCAACCGTTTGAGTGGAATATTGCGCTCCTGTGCCAGGGGATGATGACGTTGAGCCAGCACTACCAGAGGGTTTTCGAGAAAGGGATGTACTTTTACATCAATGTCTTCAGGTAGCTGGCTCAGAATGTACAGATCATTGCGATTGTCTGCCAGACTTTCTAACACCCACGCATGGTTATTCACTGTCAAGGAAACATCAATACCGGGATAGCGCTGACAGAATGGTCCTAGTAAGCGAGGAATGACGTACTTGGCAGTCGTCACCACCGCCAATCGCAATGCGCCTTGTTTGAGTCCTTTGAGATCGGCGATCGCAATCTCAAACTGCAACAAGCGATCGAAGAGTTCTCGGCAGGTTGTGTACAATTCCTTGCCAGCGCTAGTGAGATAAAGCCGTTTGCCAACCTGCTCAAATAACGGCAAACCAACTGATTTCGACAGTTGTTTGACCTGCATCGACACGGTTGGTTGCGTCAGAAAGAGCTCTTCAGCGGCGCGAGTAAAGCTGTTATGGCGCGCCACTGCCTCAAACACTTTCAACTGATGGAGCGTTGCATTCTTCAAGCAGAGTTCCTCATGGCTCTTCCATAAACCAGAATCTATGATTCTAGAGGAATAGTATGATTTCTGTTTATGAATTTCAACAGTATGATCGTTGGTATGAGTCCAAACTCCCTTCTCGTTAGCGTTGCACACGCCTCACTCATAGCGACCGTTCAGAGCATCCGTCTTGCCTGACTCACAAGCCGATCTGCCTGAAACGCAATGGTGCTGTGCCAATGTGCAACGCTTCCTTTCTTGCCTGAACGATCGCACACCGTTGAGTACCGTTAAAGCAATAGTTGAACGCACTACATCAGTCGAATTATACAAAGAGATGATCCGTTCATCCGTCACCAATCCGATTTGGCGGGGCAGTAGCTAGATAAAAGTGGCAGCGATCGCACCGGGTGTTGCACCTCTAAACCGCGCCAAAACTGCAAAAGCTGTTCTCCTACCGCTTCTGGATAGAAGTAGTGAAAAAAGTGACGACCATCTGGACACTGCCAGAGTGTATCGTCTGACTTAAAGTATTCCAACCATTCTTGCAGCGCTGGCGGATGGACGACCGGATCAGTCTTGCTGCCGCACACCATTAAGGGCATCGCTACACTACCTTTTGGCAAGTGAGCCAGCCTAAATAGGGAATGGGGTGACGGCGCTTCTTCTAAGTCGCGCTCTAGAGACGTAACTAACGCTTTGATGCCATAGGGAAGCTGTTGCCCAAACAGGCTACGGATGACACATGCCAAAAGCTGCTGACGACTACACGCAATGAGTTGGCGCTGTACATAATAGTGCGCTTGCCATGTAATAGCAGGCTGTGCCGCTACTGACAGAAGCATTAGTGATTGGACGTGTTCTGGATACAGACGCGCATACGTCAAACCTAAGACTCCACTCAAACCATGACCTGCCAAATGAACTGGACGCTGACGGCACTTCAAAAAGTCATGCAGTAACTCAACGGCTGTCTCCAGCGAGCTGGCTTCATCGTCCGATTGGCTATACTCCCATCGTGCCACCGTAAGATGCTCTGACAGGTAACGTAAGAGCGGTTGATCAAAACGCTTCAAACTAGGGCTGGCGTTGAGCCAAAGGACATCAAAGGAGAGGGACATGAAAACTCCAAGTGGTAAGGGGTAAGGAGTGAGGAACGTTTTAAATTCTGAGTTCGTTTTGCCTGCTGACAGCTATAGCCGTAGCCATACTGGTGAGGACGGGGTGCAGGGGTAGAACCCCCTTCGGCTTGAGCGCTCAGGTCGAAAGCTGGCTGGGGGCGAAGCCCACACACCCCCTTCGATCCCAATGTCCTAAGTTCTGTGGCAATAGCCATAACAACTTCTTCCGGCTGCTCGCTTCACACTGACGGCTGCTACCAACTTATTGCGGTAAAGTCTCAATAAGAAACTGGGCACATCCTATCATAGCTATTGCGACTATATATCAATAGTAAGCTGCAAATAAATGTAAATTTAGATGTCGAGTGAAATGAACAGCCTTGAAGACCCGCTTTTCAGGGTTGAAGTAGCCTGAGACGATCGCTCTTCCCAGTAGGAAGCCAAAATTTATTGCTATTAGTTTCAATAGTTTTGTGCTACAGTTGCCTCTGTGACAAATGCTGGTTCAAGACCGTTATCCCAATCATCTAGCAGCTTGATGCTTCTCGCCCCCACTGCTTAGGGAATGGTAGCGGCAAGTATTCAAGCTGTTTTTTAAGCGTTTCGTTGCTGAACGAACACGATCGGGCTGCCGATGGCACTGTTCCTTCAAGTAAGGCTGGCACTCGTGAAGGTTAGAGCCTGCTTTGAAGCGAAACTGGCTGGAAGTTGAAATTACTGGTCACAAATCCTGGCGATCGTAGCAAAATAGTCTAGGGCTGCCTGAGCGCTTGGCTTAAGCTGATCTGAGACGGAAGATGAGAACACCTGCTTTTTATTTCAGTAAGCATTTTGACCTTAGTCACTGGCTTGAAATAGTTCAGTCTCTGTGCTGCATTCAGTCTTTCAAGTCCGCTGCCTAACGTCTATACAGTGAGTTTACGGTTGGAGGAAAAAGCGGTGTTTCGTTGTGTTTCTGTGTCGCTCTTGACCGTCATAGCATTGCTACCGAGTTATGCCATTGTTCGTGCCGCCCCTGTGCCGCAACTATCGCCTCCTGCGGTCACTACGGTGCTGCCAGCCAATACTCCAGGCTTGGTGCTAGTGAATGCTAAACCAACCGCCTGGGCAGCGCTCGATCGCTTCAATCCCTTACCAGAATCGTTCCGCCTTCCTTTCAGTGTGCCGTTTTTACCTGGCGCGATCGACTTTGCCCAGGATATTCAGCCCTGGCTTGGAGACGAAGTAGCAGTGGCGCTAGTGCCAACCGCGGGATCGATCGCAGGCACCGTATTACAAACCCTGGACGCAAGTGCGGTGTTCGTGGCACCCATCAAAGATCGCGATCGCTTCGATCAGTTTCTCAGTAAGCTCAAAGCAACGCGAGGCAACCCAGACATTGAGCGGGAATATAAAGGTGTCACGCTGCTGCAATGGTCTGCATCGGCTGAGGAAACTTCCCCTGCTACAGACGAACCAGGTGCAACAACCCAACGTGGCATTCTGCTTCGTGGGTTTGTCCAGCCGACTCGAGCCTTGCTACAGGGGCAGCCAGTGAAGCAGCCAGTGGCGCAGCTAGAGACGATACCACCTGTTTTAGCACCACCTTCAGAACTAGAGGAGCCGCTAAGCCCAGACGAGCCAACCGACCCGGACGAGACACCCAACCCAGAGACTCCACCAGATTTTGATGCGTCAGAGTTGTTAAAGCCAAAAGGCATGGCGATCGCCTTACTACCAGGCAATGTTGCTGTGGCGGTAAAGGCGGAGACTCTAGAAGACTTGATTGATGCCCGTTCTACAAGAGAACCACTGACGCAAAATCCTTTGTTTCGACGCACGTTGCAACATCCTCAGGCAGGACGATCGCTCCTGACTAGCTACGGTGAGGTGGCAGCCCTTAGTAAGTTTATTTTAGCGATCGTCAAAGCCTCGCCAGCGTCAACGTTTGGCTTTCCGACTCTGGATGAAAAACAACTTTCTGCTCTGACAAAGCTGTATAGCACGGCTGATAGCCATGTCTGGCTACAACCAGAAGGTATCCACAGTCAGGTAAATCTCTACTACACAACACCGCGCCCCGATCTGGCAACACGGGCAACATCCGATGCAAACCAGATTTTGACCCGCTTGCCTGCTGCGACCTACCTTTCTGCCAGCAGCCGCAATTTTAAGGAGCAGTGGCAAACCGCGCTCAAAGAGTCCGAGGACGATCCAAACACTCAGCTTGCCCTGTCAGGCTTTCGCGCATCAATGCGTACTGTAGGGCTAGATCCCGAAAAAGACGTATTTCCCTGGATGGACGGTGAGTATGCGTTTTTTCTTTTTCCAGAGACGGGCGGTCTTTTTAACTCTATCTACTCCAAGCTTAATTTAGGTGTGGGTTTGATAATTCAAACCAGCGATCGCGCGGCTGCGGAGCTTGCTCTCAACAAGCTGGATCAGCTTGTTAAAAAACAGTCGAAGGGTGAAGTGGCGATCGTGCCCCAACAACTGAAAGGACAGCCGATCGTTAGTTGGGAAGCTAAGGATGGGGGCAAAACGCTGAGCTTTCTTTCGCATGGCTGGGTTGATGCCAACACACTTATTATCACAACGGGGGCAACATCAATGGCAGCACTCAACCCCAAACCTTACCTGCCGCTGCACTTAAACCACACCTTTCAAACTGCCACCACCAGTTTTCCGATCCCGAACGATGGCTATTTCTACGTCAATATGGGCGCAACGCTTTCCTTGCTTTACAACCTGATTTTGCCATCTGTACCCGCAGGCTATTCGCCGTTTGTGCAAGAATTCCAACGCATAGCGGGCACGGTTCGCAGCGTTAGCACGTCAAACTCCACGACTGCTGACGCTCAACGATTGGATTCGCTGTGGGTACTGGCTCCAGTTAAACAGCCGCAGTAGAAAGACTCACTGTAATCGTGTTGCTACGGCTGGCTCGACGTGTTTTCTTGCTGCCATAACTTTATGTATAGCCGTAGCCATACTGGTGAGGACGGGGTGCAGGGGTAGAACCCCCTTCGGCTTGAGCGCTCAGGTCGAAAGCTGGCTGGGGGCGAAGCCCCCACACCCCCTTTGATCCCAATGTCCTAAGTTCTGTGGCAATCGCTATAGAACTCTACAGGCTGGACAACACAGACCGAGCCGCTTCGAGGGTATGGTCAATATCTTCCTCCGTGTGTGCCAGAGAGGTAAAACCAGCCTCAAACTGTGAGGGAGCCAGATAAACGCCGTGTTCTAACATCCCGCGATGGAAACGGCTAAACTTGCTCAGGTCGGACAGCTTTGCATCCTCGTAGTTGTGGACAGGACCCGCAGTGAAGAAGAAACCGAACATACCGCTAATTTGTCCACCGCAGGAGGCGTGTCCAGTCTCTTTCGCAATTTGCAGCAGCCCGGTGGCAAGACGCTTTGTGATGCGATCGAGTTGCTCGTAGGTGCCTGGTTGCCGCAGTAATTCCAGCGTCTTGATGCCTGCTGTCATTGCCAGCGGATTACCCGACAGCGTACCTGCCTGGTACATGGGACCGGCTGGAGCAACCATTGCCATGATGTCGCGTCGTCCGCCATAGGCACCCACAGGCAAACCACCGCCGATGATCTTACCAAGGGTTGTCAGGTCGGGAGTAATGCCAAACTTCTCTTGGGCACCACCATAAGCAATGCGGAAGCCAGTCATCACTTCATCAAAGACCAGTAGCGCGCCGTATTCACGGGTGAGTTCCTGTAGCCCTGGCAGGAAACCTGCATCCGGTGGAATAAAACCCGCATTACCAACGATCGGCTCTAAAATTACGCCCGCGATCGTATCAGGATTGGCTTCAAACAAAGCCTTCACAGCTTCTAAATCGTTGAAGGGAGCCGTCAGCGTATTGTCAGTCGTCGATTTTGGCACGCCTGGAGAGTCAGGCAAACCCAGCGTCGCGACACCCGACCCGGCTGTCACCAGAAACATATCAGCGTGCCCGTGATAGCAGCCTTCAAATTTGATAATTTTTTCCCGCCCAGTGAAGGCACGCATCAGGCGCAGCACCGACATACACGCTTCTGTACCCGAATTGACGAAGCGCACCATTTCAATACTGGGCACAGCATCAATGACCATCGCAGCCAGAACATTCTCCAGGCTAGAGGGCGCACCAAAGCTAGTCCCTTTTTCTAGCGCTTCATGCAGTGCCTTCAGTACGTCGGGATGAGCGTGACCACAGATGGCAGGTCCCCAGGTGCCGATGTAGTCAATGTAGCGGTTGCCATCGACATCCCAGGCGTAGGCTCCTTTCACATGGTCAAACACGATCGGCTGCCCACCGACTGATTTAAACGCACGGACAGGCGAACTAACGCCTCCTGGCATTAGCTTTTGAGCAGCGGCAAAAATTTCTTCTGATTTGGTTGTATTCAAGCTTGTGGTAATCAAAGTTGTCTCCTTAACGTTCGGTAGGTTGAATCGCTTCGATCGAAGGAATTCAGCCTAAAGAGGGTGTGCAGTTTTTTGCAGCGTTTTACTATGTCATTATCCCATTCGTTACCGCAGGGGCTGATTGCTATGTCTTACCTAAACAATCAAGATTTGCCTGTTAGTATTCGTACACGTCTCTCAGAGACCGCACAAAACTTTTATCGAGTTGCGTTTAACTCAGCTATCCAATGGTACGGCGAAGAGTCAAAAGCACACCAGATTGCCTGGAGCGCTGTGAGAAACCAGATATGTAGTCCCAACAGCGCTATCCTTCGTTAGTCTAAAACGATCAGCGGTTTGCTTTAACCTTAGCCCTGAGATGATTCTGCCTGTAGATCATCAATCAGTTGTGCCAGTTCCTCACTGGTGGCTCGGTAGACGTTGCCGCAAAAGTCGCAGGTTGCTTCGGCTCCATGATCGCGATCGATCATATCTTGCAGTTCATCTGTACTAAATAGTTTGAGCGCACGAAGGGCACGATCGAACGAACAGCGGCAATGGAACCGTACTAGCTGCACTTCTGGCAAAATTTCTAGCCCCAAATCACCCAGCAGCAGCTCAAAGATATCGGGCAGCGTTTTACCCGCTTGCAGCAGTGGTGTAAAGCCAGACAGGGAAGAAAGGCGCGACTCTAATAGCTCAACTAACGTTTCATCGGTGGCAGCTTTGGGCAAGACTTGAATCAGCAAGCCCCCCGCAGCCGTCACGCCATTCGCTTCGACAAACACGCCCAAAACAAGTGCTGAAGGCGTTTGCTCAGACGTGACGAGGTAATGGGTCAAGTCGTCGCCAATTTCACCTGAAACTAGCTCTACCGTGCTGGAGTAGGGGTAGCCATAGCCAACATCCCGCACCACATACACATAGCCCTCCTGTCCAACGGCACCACCTACGTCTAGCTTGCCTTTGGCACTGGGCGGCAATTCGATCGTGGGGTTATTCACATAGCCACGTACGGTTCCATCCAGTCCGGCATCAACCAAGATGCCACCCAGGGGACCATTGCCCCGTATGCGAATATTGATCCTCGACTCAGCCCGCTTCATGCTGGATACGAGCAGCAGTCCGGCTGTCATTGTGCGACCCAGTGCTGCTGTCGCAACATATGAAAGGTTGTGCCGCTGTCTGGCTTCTTCGGTCAGGCGGGTTGTGATCACTCCCACAGCCCGGATGCCTCCCTCGGCTGCGGTCGCGCGAATTAGCTGATCAGCCATGAAAATTCCTTACATTTCTTAACCGTCCTATGCTTCTATTCTAAAGTGTTGGAGAACCTTCAGAAGGATGGAAACAGGTTAAAGAGGTTTCATTTGATTAGGGCTGACGTAAAGATCCCCGACTTCTACTATGGAGTAGAGTTCATGGCTAAGTTTTAACCAGAAGTCGGGGATCTAAACACTTTCCGCTCTTGGCTTTTTAGCCTTGCTCCTACATTTGGCATACTGAAGGAGTTGTCTTTATCATTGTTATGCTTGGCATCTTTCAGCAAAGTAGTCTCCGCATTGAAATTACTGCTTCAGAAGCAGATCTACGGCAGAGTTTAACTCACTCAGGCAAGCTGCAACAGTGGATGTCACCGCTGCAGCTTGAGCGAGGCTTGCCCGAACAATTACAGCCTGGGTTGACGTTTACCAGTTGGGCAGGTCCGATCGCCATTCAGCAGACGGTGGATCAGGTGCAGCCAAATAGCTTGCGTCTACTCTTGAGCCAGGGTGTTGATGGCTTTCACGAATGGTACTGGGGTGATGGTTGGGTGCAGTCTCGGCTGGAAGGGGTTTCGCTGTTGCCCCTAAACTTGGCGCAGACGGCAAGCCTGCTGCAACTCCGACGGTTTCTCGATCGCACATAAATTAACCCATGAAAACATCTGCTTTGGTTCTAGCAGGCGCGTTAGTCGGTACAGGCTTGGCGTTTGTCGTGGGCATCGTACGCTCGGATGCGATCGCTCCTTCATTCTTCGGTTCTAAGGAAGAGACGACGATCGCTCAACCGACCGTTGCTCCCATCACAGTGGCTCAATCTGCTCAGCCGACCGTTGCTCCGGTTGGCACCATTCCGCCCATTACTACAACGTCCAGTGCTCCAGCGATCGCGCTAGCAAAGCACTTAAAAAGTGTAGGAGCAAAGATGTATGGAGCCTACTGGTGCCCTCATTGTCATGAGCAACTGCAATTGTTTGGACAAAAAGCTGCCGCCCAGCTTCCTTATATTGAGTGTGCGAGTGACGGTAAAAACGCACGCCCTAACCTTTGCAAGACGGAGAAAATTGAGGGCTACCCTACCTGGAAAATCAAGGGAAAAACTTACATGGGTACTCGATCGCTGGAGGAGCTTGCAACGGCATCCGGCTACAAAGGCTCACGCCGTTTCTAGCTAGTCCCAGTGCGGTAAGCTTCCGGTCGGCTCCCTTGTTCAGTTACGGCTCTGGGCTAAGATTACCGCGCACCCGCAGGCGCACTGACTCACCATGAGAGTGCAGACCTTCCGCTGTTGTCAGCGCATCGATCGCACCCGCTACTTTTTGCAGGGCTGCTGGGGAGTACTGTACCAGGCTAGAGTGCTTCAAGAAGGTTTCCACACTGAGCGCCGAGGCATAGCGAGCAGAGCCAGACGTTGGCAAGGTATGGTTTGGACCTGCCAAATAATCGCCCACTGCTTCGGGCGTAGAGCAGCCAAGAAAGATGGCTCCAGCGTGACGAATCTTGTCTAGCAAACCCCAGGGATCGGCAATTTCAAGTTCTAAATGTTCAGGGGCGAATTCGTTCGACAGCTCAGCCGCATCGTCCAACGACTCGACGACCACAACCAAGCCATAATGCGCGATCGCTTTTTCCGTCAGCAAGCGACGGGGGTGATCCATCAACTGCCGTTCTACTTCATCTACCACCTTACGCGCTAACACAGAATCATCAGTCAGCAAAATTGCGGCTGCCATCTGATCGTGCTCTGCTTGCGCCAGCATATCCGCAGCGACGTGTACCGGGTTCGCCACCTTATCCGCAATAATCAGCACTTCTGAGGGACCTGCCAGCGAGTCAATGCCTACCGTGCCGTAGACCAACTTTTTCGCCAACGTGACGTAGATGTTGCCGGGTCCAGTAATCACATCGACTTTGGGGATCGTTTCAGTACCATAGGCAAGCGCTGCGATCGCCTGTGCCCCACCCACTCGATAAATCTCTTCAACTCCCGCTTCTTGAGCCGCTACCAGCACGGCTGGATGGATCGTTTTTCCCGCACCTGGAGGTGTCACCATGACAATACGGGGCACATTCGCAACTTTGGCAGGCACGGCATTCATCAGCACCGTGCTGGGATACGATGCTTGCCCACCTGGAACATATAGCCCTGCCCGATCGACTGGCGTGTAGCGTTTACCCAGCACGACCTCGTCTTCGGCAAACTGCACCCAGCTTTTTGGCACGCGCTGACGATGAAAGGCTTCAATTTGCTGACAGGCAAGGCGAATCGCATTCAACAGTTCCTTCGATACCTGTTGGTACGCCGCATCCAGTTCAGAACCGCTCACACGCAACTCTTCCGGCTTAAGGGTCAGCCGATCGAATTCGGTGGTGTAGTGCAGGACGGCTCGGTCTCCCTGACGCTTTACAGCCTGAAGCACTTCCCGTACCGTTGCTTCTTTGTGGACTACCTGCTCATCGTGAGTACGATCGCAGATCCGTCGCAGTTCAGTTCGTGCATCAGCCCGCTGAGTAATAATTCGCAGCATGGAGTAGGAATGCCAAGTCTTAGGAACGGTTCCAGTGAAAACAGAGTCGCGGTGCCTGCTGGAAACCCGGAGCACCAGATATATCTGTAATCGCTACTCTAGCTTAACCTGGATTTTTTGGGGATCACGTTATCATTGGAAAGAGATGCTATAGTTATTTACCTGACGTGTAGCGCGTCTGCTTGAGTAATGTTCAATAGAAAGGTCTCCGAGATTTACTGTGGCTAATATTAAGTCTGCTATTAAGCGCGTTGAAATCGCCGAACGCAATCGTCTCCGCAACAAGAGCTATAAGTCAGCCGTAAAGACGTTAACAAAGAAGTATCTTGCAGCAGTGAGTAGCTATGCGGCAAGCCCAAGCCCTGAGTTGGAGCAAGCTGTTAAGCTGACCCAGGCTGCTGCGTATAGCAAGATTGACAAAGCCGTTAAGCGAGGTGCTTTGCACCCCAATACAGGTGCGCGGAAAAAGTCCCTGATTGCTCGTACGCTGAAAAAGCACGAAGCCCCCACATCAGCGTCCTGAAAATCAAGTTTAGGTGCCATCCTACGGTTGCAGGTTCAAGATCGTTCAGCTTCTGACCGTTAGCCCTTCATCCTTGTTTTCATGCAGTTGATTGACACCCACGTCCATATAAACTTTGATTCGTTCCAGGCTGATCTGGACGGGATCTCAGCGAGGTGGCGTGATTCTGGCGTGACTCGTCTGGTTCACTCTTGTGTTTCTCCTGACGAATTTCCACTAATCAAGTCTCTGGCGGATCGCTTTCCAGAGCTTTTTTTTGCTGTGGGATTGCATCCTCTGGATGTTGAGGCAAAGTGGATGGATACCTCTGCTAACGAGATTTCGGCGCTAGCTCAGTCTGATGCGCGAGTGGTTGCGATCGGTGAAACAGGTCTGGACTTTTTCAAGGCAAGCAATCGAGAGCAGCAGGAAGCCGCCTTTGAAGCGCAATTGCGGATTGCCCAACAGCTTGATCGCCCTGTAATTATTCATTGTCGTGAGGCGGCTGCGCCAATGGCAGCGATGCTCCAGGCATTCTGGCAGCAGCATGGTGCCGTTAAGGGGGTCATGCACTGCTGGGGCGGTATTCCTGAGGAAACGCAGTGGTTTCTGGATCTGGGTCTCTTTGTCAGCTTTAGTGGGACGGTGACGTTTCCCAAAGCGACGCAAATCCATGAGTCAGCGCAGATGGTACCTGGCGATCGTCTGCTGATTGAAACGGATTGCCCCTTTCTGGCTCCAGTGCCAAAACGGGGTCAGCGCAATGAGCCAGCCTATGTCCGCTACGTGGCGGAACAGGTTGCCCGGTTACGGCAGATGCCTTTGGGCGATTTGGCACTGCAAACCACTCAAAATGCTTGTCGCTTATTCAACTTGCCCCTACCGGCTCCGTTGCCATCTGCAACTGAACTCGGTTTGTCTTCTGAACTGATGAGGGGAACTGCTACCAGCACTGTTGACTGAGCCGCCGATTTTTGGTATTGGTTAATCCGCCGAATTAAGCATTTCTACGTCATAATGAATGGAAGTATGGATACCCGGTTACTCAACGCCGCGAATTACAGGGTTGCTGCTGCCTTTGCGCTTCAGGCACCTAATCGGATGTAGAGACGCTTTCTCTCCTCTTTTGATCGAGAGGGATCTGACCAGCAGTACACGCTTTGAACCTGACATTAAAGCCCTGGAGATAGCCCTGAACTGTCAAACGTCTACTTAAACTGAATCATTTGTTTCTTGGGTTCTCACTAGAACCCAGGCTTTTTGTATTGACATTTTCGTACAGACCACATACAATCTGGGACTCGCGCTGGGCGTGACCCCTTCGAGGAGACGCATGACTGAGCAGACATATACCCCACCCGCCTTTACACTACCGGATCTAGTTGAGATTCAGCGGGCTAGCTTTCGCTGGTTTCTCGAAGAAGGGCTGATTGAAGAACTGGATAGCTTTTCCCCGATTACTGACTATACGGGGAAACTGGAGCTACACTTCTTGGGCAAAGATTATAAGCTCAAGCGACCAAAGTATGATGTCGATGAAGCCAAACGGCGGGACAGTACCTATGCGGTGCAGATGTATGTACCTACCCGTCTGATCAACAAAGAAACGGGCGAAATTAAAGAGCAAGAAGTTTTTATTGGCGATTTGCCGCTGATGACCGATCGCGGTACGTTCATCATTAACGGAGCCGAGCGCGTGATCGTTAATCAGATCGTACGTAGCCCTGGTGTCTACTACAAATCAGAGACTGATAAGAATGGTCGCCGTACCTACAATGCTAGCTTGATTCCCAACCGGGGCGCATGGCTTAAGTTTGAAACCGATAAAAATGATCTGGTTTGGGTGCGGATTGACAAGACTCGCAAACTCTCAGCGCAGGTCTTGCTGAAAGCGCTGGGCTTGAGCGATGGCGAAATTTTTGATGCGCTACGCCACCCTGAGTACTTTCAGAAGACGATCGAAAAAGAAGGACAATTCGGCGAAGAAGAAGCGCTGATGGAGCTGTATCGCAAGCTGCGTCCGGGTGAGCCACCAACGGTTTCCGGTGGTCAGCAGTTGCTCGACTCTCGCTTCTTTGACCCCAAACGCTATGACTTGGGCAAGGTTGGTCGCTACAAGCTCAACAAGAAGCTGCGGCTGAATGTACCTGAGCCAACTCGCGTGTTGACCGCGCAAGATATTCTGGCGGCGATCGACTATCTAATCAATCTAGAGTTTGACATTGGCAGCATTGATGACATTGACCATCTTGGCAATCGTCGCGTGCGATCGGTCGGTGAACTGCTTCAAAACCAGGTGCGTGTTGGACTTAACCGTTTAGAACGCATCATTCGAGAGCGCATGACTGTATCGGATGCTGAATCGCTCACGCCAGCGTCTCTGGTTAATCCCAAGCCTCTGGTTGCCGCCATCAAAGAGTTCTTTGGCTCCTCTCAGCTATCTCAGTTTATGGATCAAACGAATCCGCTGGCAGAGCTGACGCATAAGCGCCGTCTCAGTGCCTTGGGACCAGGTGGTCTCACACGGGAACGGGCTGGCTTTGCAGTGCGAGATATTCATCCCTCCCACTACGGTCGTATTTGTCCCATTGAAACGCCTGAAGGTCCGAATGCGGGCTTGATTGGCTCTTTGGCAACCCATGCGCGGGTGAATGCCTATGGCTTTATTGAAACCCCCTTCTATCCTGTAGAAGCCGGACGAATCATTAAAGAACGTCCTCCTGTCTATATGACGGCAGACGAAGAAGACGATCTACGGGTCGCGGCAGGTGATGTCACGATGGATGAAGCTGGAAACATCCTGGGTGAAACGGTGCCGGTGCGCTATCGGCAAGAGTTTACGACCACGACGCGGGATGAGGTGGACTATGTAGCGGTCTCACCTGTGCAGATTATTTCTGTGGCAACCTCGCTCATTCCCTTCCTGGAACATGACGATGCAAACCGAGCGTTGATGGGATCAAACATGCAACGTCAGGCAGTACCACTGCTGCGTCCAGAACGTCCTTTGGTCGGGACTGGTCTGGAAGCACAGGCAGCGCGTGACTCTGGGATGGTGATTGTGAGCCGCACGGATGGGGAAGTCAGTTACGTCTCTGCCGATCGCTTACGGGTAGCAAGTTCTGATGGGAGTGAAATTGAGTACCAACTGCAAAAGTACCAGCGCTCTAACCAGGACACCTGTCTCAACCAGCGTCCGATCGTGTTCGTCGGCGACAAAGTAGTAACCGGTCAAGTGCTAGCTGATGGTTCTGCAACTGAAAAGGGCGAACTGGCACTTGGGCAGAACATCCTGGTCGCCTATATGCCTTGGGAAGGTTACAACTACGAGGATGCCATCCTGATTTGCGAACGCCTCGTTTCTAATGACACCTATACCTCGATCCACATTGAGAAATTTGAGATTGAGGCACGGCAGACTAAGCTTGGACCCGAAGAAATCACTCGCGAAATTCCTAACGTCGGTGAAGACTCTCTACGTCAGCTTGATGAAACGGGTATTATCCGCATTGGTGCCTGGGTAGAAGCTGGCGACATCCTAGTTGGTAAAGTGACTCCTAAAGGTGAGTCAGACCAACCCCCTGAAGAAAAGCTGCTGCGTGCCATCTTTGGTGAAAAAGCAAGAGATGTCCGTGACAACTCTTTGCGTGTGCCGAATGGTGAGAAAGGTCGAGTTGTTGACGTGCGCGTCTTTACCCGTGAGCAAGGAGACGAACTGCCACCGGGAGCCAATATGGTCGTACGGGTCTATGTCGCCCAAAAGCGGAAGATTCAAGTCGGCGATAAAATGGCGGGTCGTCATGGCAACAAGGGCATTATTTCCCGCATCCTGCCTGTGGAAGATATGCCTTATTTGCCCGATGGTACACCTGTGGATATTGTGCTCAACCCTCTGGGTGTGCCGTCCCGGATGAATGTAGGACAGGTCTACGAGTGCTTACTGGGTTGGGCTGGTGAAAACCTGGATGTCCGGTTCAAGGTGGTGCCTTTTGACGAAATGCACGGCGAAGAAAAGTCCCGTGAGACGGTTCACGGCAAGCTGACTGAGGCAAGTGAGATTCTGGCAAAGGACTGGCTGTTTGATCCTAAAAATGCTGGCAAAACGCAAGTGTTTGACGGACGAACCGGTGAGGCGTTCGATCGCCCCGTCACGGTTGGCAAGGCATATATGCTGAAACTGGTTCACCTGGTGGATGACAAAATCCATGCTCGTTCCACGGGTCCTTACTCGCTTGTCACCCAGCAACCATTGGGCGGTAAGGCGCAGCAAGGTGGACAACGGTTTGGTGAAATGGAAGTTTGGGCACTGGAAGCGTTTGGTGCTGCCTACACCTTGCAGGAGTTGCTCACGGTTAAATCAGATGATATGCAGGGTCGGAACGAAGCGCTAAATGCGATCGTGAAGGGTAAGGCAATTCCCCGACCTGGTACGCCTGAATCGTTTAAGGTGCTGATGCGTGAGTTGCAATCGCTCTGCCTGGATGTAGCGGTTCATAAGCTGGATACCCGAGAAGATGGCACCAGCCGCGACAGCGAGGTTGACCTCATGGCGGATGTCAGCAGCCGCCGCGCGCCCTCCCGACCGACCTACGAATCTATTTCGAGAGATGAGATAGACGAGAGTGATGAATAACTAGGGAAAGAGGTTGAGGGTGATGGGTTCAAAAAATTATTCAGTTTTTTGTGCCCTACCCCTCAGCCACCCTGCCCTGCTGTATGAGATTTTTGCCGCCACAGTAAAGAAGGAAAGACACGATGCCAAAGCTAGAGCAGCGGTTCGACTACGTGAAGATTGGTCTGGCATCGCCAGAGCGGATTCGTCAGTGGGGAGAACGTACCCTGCCAAACGGGCAGGTTGTAGGCGAAGTCACCAAACCAGAAACAATTAACTATCGGACGCTTAAGCCCGAAATGGACGGGCTGTTCTGTGAGCGGATCTTTGGGCCTGCAAAGGATTGGGAGTGTCACTGCGGTAAGTACAAGCGAGTGCGTCATCGGGGTATTGTGTGCGAACGCTGTGGTGTAGAAGTAACTGAATCGCGCGTCCGGCGGCACCGCATGGGTTATATCAAGCTGGCAGCTCCGGTTGCT
>JBGTJW010000534.1:0-7063 GCA_041744955.1 Stenomitos sp.
ACCCTTCGCGTCCTGGCAACAGGTCTTGGATGCGTTCCCACTGCTCATCGCTCAGAGCGTAACGTCGAGTTGTCATGGTCGTTCTTGTCGCTATCGAATGTATCCCACATTCCAGCTTAACTAATTGATGACACGCCCTAGGGACTAAATATTAAATAGCCCGTATCAATCCGCGTTGATAGCCGTAGTCAGATTATTAGGATGGGTCAGCACGTTAGCCTTGGGACTGACTGTAACTGTGATCAGCGCTCCACTGATCGCGCTTGCAACGCTTTATTCTGGTTACAGGGCTGGGGTATTGATGGATGATCGCCCAATTTGAAATAAAAGGTCGCCCCTTGACCCGGCTGGCTTTCTGCCCAAATGGTGCCCTCGTGGCGATGAATGATACGCTGCACGATCGCCAGCCCAATGCCAGTACCCTCAAACTCTGACCGTGAATGCAAGCGCTGGAAGGCTCCAAATAACTGGTCGGCATACTCCATCTGAAAGCCAACGCCACGATCGCGCACAAAGATGGTGCCGTCTGCTAAAGCCGCCAATTCAATGGGAGCAGGGTGCGGGCGGCTGAATTTGATGGCGTTATCCAGCAGGTTAGCGAACACCTGATGCAGCAGGGTCGCATCGCCTTGGACGGTCGGTAAGTCGCCGATGATGAACTGTATGGGGTCGTCGCCAGTGATGGCAGGATAGCTCTGTGGCAATTGTGCCAGGACATGGGCTACCAGTTGATTGAGGTTGACGGGAGTGGCTACCATCTGTCGCCGTCCTACCCGCGAGAGGGTCAGCAGTCCGTCGATGAGCAGACCCATTTGGTGGCTGCTGTCTTGAAGGATTTGCAAATAGTGGATGGCTGTGGGGTCAGTCAGATGTCCATTTTGCAGCAGGCGATCGCGCAGGGCAGCAACAAAGCCGCTGACGTGCCGGAGGGGGGCACGCAGGTCGTGGGAGACAGAGTAAGAGAAGGATTCTAACTCGCGATTGACGCTTTCAAGCTCAACGGTGCGATCGGTGAGTGCCTGACGCGCTTCCACTAATTCTGTAATATCGCGGGAACTACCAATCAATGCGTAAACTTCACCATTCGGCTTTTTCAGCGGAATTTTGTAAGTATCAAAATAGAAGGTGCCGATGGACGTGGTGTAGTTTTCCTGAAAATGTAGGGTCTCACCAGAGGTAAAGACCTGCTGGTTTTGCTCGGCAAAGGTGGTAGCCAGTTCGGGTGTGTAGCACTCAAAGATGGTCTTACCCGACATTTTATTCTGGTTCTCACAGCCACCCAACCAGGCATTCCGGTCATTGCAGAAGAGCGTCTGCATGGTGTCGCGCTCAACCACAAAAATGTAGTCCGGTAGCGTGTTAATAAAGGTCGTGAGTTCAGCCGTGCGCTGTTCAACGAGTGCCTCCAGCATTAGGTTTTGCTGCTCTAGAGTTTCGTTGAGTTGTTGGATTTCCTGCTCTGCCTGCTTGCGATCGGTAATATCAAGAATGACTCCGATCATGCGGCTGACCTGACCCGATGCGTCATAAACGCCCCGACCCCTACCGATTAACCAGCGAAGGCTCCCATCCGGGTGAACGACACGATACTCTGCCTCATAGTTCGTCCTGGTTTCTAATGCCTGTGCGATTGTCTGCTCAACGCGATCGAGGTCGTTAGGATGAACACGATCGCGCCATGCCTGATGGCTTGGTTGCATTTCACTCAGTACGTATCCCAACAGGCGAGCACAATTCTCGTTCCAGATCACCTGATTGGTGTTGACGCGCCAGTCCCAGCTACCGATGTGGGTAAAGTTTAGAGCCAGCTTAAAGAACTCCTCACTCTCGCGGAGGGCAATTTCAGAGCGTTTGCGATCGGTCAACACTGCCAGGTAGTTGGCAAGGCTCGTTAGCCATTGCAAGAAGTCATCGTTTGTTGCTACCACTTCAGGATGTGCCAGACTTAAAACCCCAATAGTGGTTTCGTTAACTGTCATCGGCACACAGACAAAGGTCTTAATCCCCAACTGAGCAAGCGATCGATTGGTATCACACTTCTTGGGTTCTTGAGGGTTGTAGGTTTTCACCAACATTTGCCCCGTTTGCACTACGGTTCCAGATGATGTTTGTGTGACGGGCACTTCGATCGGTTGACCGTCAGGCGGCAGGGGAATACCCTCCGTCCCTTCAAAGACCATGACTTGACGGGTGGCATCATACAGTTCGATCGCAATAATCGGGAATGCCGTCGCCGCACTGATTTCCTTCACAATGTCTTGAAAAGCAGCTTTGAGCGATTGCGTATTAAGGGTAATTTCTGAAATTTTGTGTAAGGCTAGCAATTCTCGATTGCGTCCACGTAGGCTGGCTTCGGTTTGCTTGCGCATGGTTACGTCTACCCCTATTCCCCAACTCCCCCAGCCAGAAATGGGGAAGCGATCGGAGATATTTGACCAGGCAACGGTTTTCACACTGCCATCGCTGCACGTTATGTCCCATTCCCAATCGCGGTAGTCATTACCAAGCTCGATCCACGCATCGACCATGTGTTGACGATAGGTCGCATCAGGATAGAGCAACGTCATTGCCTGCGGGTTGCCAACCATTTCAGCTTCACTGTAGCCAGTCACCCGCTCACACTCATGATTCCAGATGATCATTTTGTTCTGATCATCAAAGACAGCCAGCATCACAGGCATATTTTGCAGAATGAGGCGCAAACGGTCTTCGCTCTCTCGCAGCACCCTCTCGGTTTGCTCATGCTTCGCAATCTCAACCACTAGCTGCTCTTCGCGTCGTTTTTGTTCTGCCTTGACCTTCTCGGTATAGTTGGCAAAAAAGTCTGCCAGCGCTGGTTCCGCTTTCAGTAAAGCTGGTAAATGCTTCTGGACACGGCGATCGGCACTGTAAGCGAGTTCAGGATAACTCTCGACCCATTGGTGGCAAAGTCGAATGTATGCCAAAAAGAGTGTCAAGTAAGCGTAGTCAGTATCGCTTAATAACTGTCGAAGTGCTTGACGAAGTGGCTCTGCCCGATTGGGATAGAGAAAAATGGCGATCGCCGCTTCATAAATCCCTTGCACCACCTCAGGATCTTCTGGGAACTGTGTCAGTGGTTCGGCGTGTTCTGCCCATGCGGTAAACGCTGGATCTAGTACAGCCGCAATGCTTTTCGTTGGTTCGGTGAGTAGATCGAGGATCTGTTTAGCAGTCAACCCCAAAGGACGGAGGGTACAGCTATGGCAAACCACACAATAAGGAACGGCGCAATAGCGAGAGAGGTAGGCAAACAGTTTTTCTTTGAAGATTGCTGGCAGCGGATTGTTAACGTAGGCAACGATCGTCTGTTGCCACAAGCTTTCCAGCACTGCCGGATTGTCCCACGCTGGCTCAAAAAAGGGTGGGGAAAAGCCAAAGTTTGTCTCAATTTCAGCTTTAATGCGGACACTTGTTTGCTCTAGTAAAGCCAGATCAGACATAATACCGCACCATTAGACTAAAGGGGTCGCTATAGTATGCCCTCTTAGTCTAGTGGCTGCCTTACACCCTTGCCTAATTCTGATTCCGCGTCTGTCGTGCTAACTCCAACAGTTGTCCCCAACGTTTTTGCAGTTGCTTGGGCGTACACTTGAGCGCTTTGAGAATATCTTGATCGGTTGCCTGTGCTTGCTTGAGGGTCAGTAGTTGCTGCTGATCGGACGATAGTTGACTTAGAAAACGCTGCCAGTGCTGAGTTGATAGCCCCAGATTTTGATCGATGTCGGCACCCAGCCATTGATGCACCAGCTTCCAGTTTTGGGAAAGGGTGAACTTTTCGACGTGGTATTTGAAGCGCTGTTGCAGGTAGTCGCGCTCACGGGCAGACAGCCCCAACACATCGTCAATTTCTGGTGCCGAAAGGTCTTGCAGCTTGAGCGTCAGGTAGTTTACGCAATCGGTCTGCCCCTGTGCGTCTAAATACTGCATGAGTTCAGCGATCACCCGATCGCGCAAGACAGCCTCAGACGGCGCATCAACGGCATCGGCAACCATCCGTTCGCGCAACTGATGTGCCAGGGGAGAGCGATTATGCGCCTCGGCTTCTTCACCCTTAGGCGACTCTAAGGCTTGCTCAATATCGATCGACATTTCCAGCGGTTGCCGTTGCCCAAACCGTTGCGCCCGCAGCACGACTAATTGCTGGCTATGTCCATTGGGTAAGGAAATCCGGCGCTTGGCGTATTGTTCGGTAAACGCCATGTATTCTGCTAGCTCTAGCCGTGTGCGGGGCTGGTAGTCTTCTGGTAATGCATTTTCGCGCCGAAAAGCCTTGAGCGACTCGGTATAAAACCCTTGCAAAAAATCTTCGACCAGGCTGTAGCGTGCCTGAAACCCAAGCTGCAAGCGGCTAGGGGCAATGTGGCGATACACCATTGAGCCAAGCGTGCTGTGTAGGTCTACCCGTCCCCGTCGAGAGCCAAGCTGATAGTAATTCAGGCATTTTTGCAGGCGGTGGCGGGCAAGGGAGAGCTGCCACGATCGCACTCTGCCAGAAGTTTGAATGCGTCCGCTTTTGTGACAGATGCGATCGACCTCAGTGGCAATCCGGCTAGCAAGTTGCTCAATATTGTTACCAGTCGTACTGACCTCGGCATAAAGCTCCTGCGACAAAATTTTTGTCAGCGTGGGAATGTCCAAAAAGTCACCAGTTGTTCTAGCGTTTGCCATTGGCTCGTAAGCCGACTCATCCCGAACATCAAGCGGTTGCTCGGCGATCGCGGTGGGGGCATCGGTAGGGGCTACATCCGTGGGGGCTGCCGTCAGGGGGCGAGAAGGGGTTGAGTCGAGGTTCATGGCTCTGGTAATGCACAGGGACGAGAACAAGAGATCGGGCGAACGGAAAGTTTTGAGTTTTGCGCCGCTACGCTAGAGAGTTTTGAGTTTTGAGTTTTGAGTTTTGAGTTTTGAGTTGATTCAGGCAACACTCAACTCTAAAAATTCAGTCCTTTCGATTCGGCACTGCCATCTACACGTAGAAAAGGAGCCGCTACGGTTTAAGGCAGGTCAGGTTAGGTCACTTTCTCAGGTGGTCATCCGGATACTCCAAGACTGTACTGAAAGTAACCTACCAACGATCGCGCTTGATTTAGCCTACACCCATCAGCCGTTAATGGTGAGAGGGGTGCGATCGCCCCTGTATAAACCTCATCAAAACCCGTTGCCAGCAGTAGACAGTTAGACCAATTGGTTCACCGTGCTTCCACTGCCCATGCTGCCGCTGCTTCCCATCCTAGACCGCGCCGCACAATGGTCGGTTCCTCAGTTGTCAGATCCAAAATCGTTGAAGCCTGATTACCTGGCTCGACATCACTATCAATGACCAGATCAACCAGCTTTTCCAGACTGTCAAAAAGCTCAAAGCGCGAAACATTCGCTTTGATCGCAGCATGGCTAGACTCAGACGAGTCGATGAAATGGGCAGAGGTTGAAATAACAGGATTCCCCAACGCAGTGAGTAGCGCCAAACAGATGGGGTGGTCAGGCACGCGAATGCCCGTTGCTTTCCGCTTAGGGTGCATGACCAGTTTGGGCACCAGCTTCGTCGTTGGCAGCAAAAAGGTATAGGGTCCTGGTATGAGTCGTCGCATGAGCCGATACGCCGGATCATTCACGACCGCATATTGAGCAATATCCGAGAGCGACGGGCACAGAAACGTCAGCGGTTTGTCGTTAGAGAATTGTTTGATCTGCCGCACTCGCTGAATCGCACTCTTAGAGTTGAGGTCACAGCCGATCGCGTATACAGTGTCGGTGGGATACAGCATGACCGCCCCATCCCGTAGCGCTGCCACAATTTGGTCAACGACCCGCGTCTGGGGATTTTCAGGGTGAAGCGTGAACAGGGTAGACATGGAGGGGAAAAGAGATGAAGGATAAGGGATGAGGGATGAGGGATGAAGGATAAGGGATAAAAGAGTTTTGAGTTTTGAGTTTGAAGAGCGGTCAGCGGTCAGCTTTTTAGCCTTTAGCCTTTAGCCTTTAGCCTTTAGCCTTCTGCCTTCCGCCTTCTGCCTTCTGCCTTCCGCCTGCCAACAACTACCTTCTGAATCAATGACTAAAATTGCCTATTTAGACTGTCCGACTGGCATTGCAGGTGATATGTGCCTGGGTGCATTGGTGGATGCGGGTGTGCCGCTAGACTATTTGCTGGCAATGCTGAGTCGGCTTGGCATTGAAACGGAATATCACTTGTGGGCAGAAGACGTGCAGCGGAACGGGCAGCGGGCAACGAAAATCCATGTGGATTTAAGCCTGGATGCTTTTGCCCATGATGAAACGGACGATCGCACCCATGCGAAGACGGAGTATTCTGCCAAGACCCATCTTCACTCTGCCACAGAACAGCCTGCTGCAACTGAAACAGATGGGATTCACGCGCACTCACATGACTCCACCCGCAGCCAGCACAGCCATAATCACAAAACTCATAACCACGAAACCCATAATCATGAGACTCAGAGCCACGAAACTCAGAGCCACGGTCAGGCTGCTACTGCTACCGATCGCCCTCCTGACCTGGTGCGCCATCTGCCTGAAGTCGAACGTCTGATTCTAGCCGCCGCACTGCCAGCTAGAGCTGAGGCGTGGAGTTTGGCAGTGTTTCGTAAGTTGGCAGAGGCAGAAGGCGCAATCCACGGAGTACCACCAGAACAAGTCCACTTTCACGAAGTCGGGGCTACGGATGCGATCGTGGATATCGTCGGCACCTGTCTGGGGTTGGATTGGTTAGGCATCGATCGCCTCTACTGTTCTCCCTTCCCGACGGGCGGTGGCACCATTCGAGCCGCACACGGTCGTTTGCCTGTGCCTGCGCCTGCTGTACTCAAGCTGTTTGAGCTGCGTCAGGTGCCCATCTACAGCAACGGTATTGAGCGCGAGATGGTCACACCAACGGGAGCGGCGATCGCCACCACGTTAGCCACTCAGTTTGGTGCACCGCCTGCCATGACGCTGCTACAGGTTGGGTTGGGTGCAGGCTCCATCAGCTTGCCGTTGCCGAATATTTTGCGCTTGTGGATTGGGGAGGGGAGAGGGGAGAGGG
>JBGTJW010000535.1:0-4220 GCA_041744955.1 Stenomitos sp.
TCCTACAAACCTTAACTGCCGAACTCATACAGTTTTTTTCTAGTCATCAAGATCACAGTACAGATTTAGCTCGCTTGCTCCATTATCTACGCACCCATCGGTGCTTAGTTGTGTTGGATAGCTGGGAGTCAGTGCTACAGGGGGGAGTTCATAATGGCGCTTATCAAGACAGTTACAAAGACTATGGTGAACTGCTGAAAGAGGTGGGGCAGACGGGTCATCAAAGTTGTTTTGTGGTGACTAGCTCAGAAAAGCCGAAAGAAGTTGCCCAGATGGAAGGTGAGCATCAGCGTGTTTTTGCTTTGAAACTGGACGGGCTGGGTGAGCTGGCAGTCCGAGAATTTCTGGCTGCAAAAGGGGCTTTTTCCTGTAACGACAGCGATTGGCGCTTAATTATTCATCGTTATGAGGGCAACCCATCGGCTTTAAACGCGATCGCAACCAATGTTCGCGAAGTGTTCAATGGGGATATCAAACACTTTTTAGAGCATTTGCAGCATAGTACTGCGTTATTTGACGATATTCGAGCCTTACTTGAGCGGCAATTTAATCGTCTCTCAGAGTTAGAGCGCACTATTGTAGAATGCCTGGTTAAACACCATGAACCACTGACAATCTCAGAAATTCTGCAATCCGTCACGCACCCCATCTCCAATTTAGAAGTGCAAGAAGGGTTGCAGTCACTGCTACGACGATCGCTCGTTGAAGGCTCGTCAGCCCGCTATTCTTTACAAACGCTGATGACTGAATACGTGTTAGATCGCTCTTTTAAGCAGAATACCTGACATCTTTATCGCTTACGACAGATGTTTTGAGTAGTGTTGCCAGTCAAAAGTGAGGGTCAGTTAGCCAAGTGTCCTGATTCTCGTTGCTGGTAGAATAGATTGACCGTAGAATTACAGGCATCGTCAGTCAACGTTAAGTGTTCTCTTTTTACTGGCTTGATAAAGGGTAAAAAAGAAGTGTCTTTGTTGCCTCCGTTGTCATCAATGACCAGATAAATAGTTCGCTTAACTATGGGCGATCATGGTCTCTCTAAATCTACATTCGGGTGCTCCCTAAGGAAGGCTGTTCGTATGTCAGGCTACTCCTACCGAAATTTTCAATCTGATACTGAGCTTCTTTATTCTCACTTACTCAATCATAGAAAAATTGAACATCCCCATCAATTGCTTGAGCGCCTCCGTCGTCTCTTTATTGAAGGACGAGACTACGATACGCCTGAAGTCTTAGTGGCGCTGAACCGAATCGTCTTTTCAAAATGGGCAGATCAAGAATTCAATGCCATTCTTAATCGTTGCTGCCATATTGTGATGAATTATTGGTGGTCTCATTTAGGACGCGATTCACCGGCGGCTGAGTTAATTGAGCTTTTTCAAACCGCTCCTTCTACGTCTGCCAGCTTTGATGCGACGAGACGGCTACGCGATTTGGTACGGCTGTTTCTCGCGAGCAATCAATACTTTCAACTGAGGCAACGGGTAAAAGCGACAGCGGTAGCACCCCAAAGCGACAAAGATCGAAGCCAGCCGATCAAAAATTTAGTGCCTCGCTATCCTTACCTGTATCCGCACTGTTTGATGGATTGGGATAGCAGCGATTTGGGGCAGCAAGTCATTAGCCAATTGCAGGCTAAAAAAGAACAACAATTTGAGCAAGATCTGCATCGGTATACGACCCATCTATTGCGTCGATCGCCAGTTACCCAACATAAGACAGCGCTTGAAATGAGCAATCCTACGCTGCTAACTGATCAGCAATTAGAAACATCCATTCGTAGTTTTGCTGGTAAAGCGGAGGGCGGTAAAACCTATCAGGAGCTTGCCCACCAGTTTGTCGGCTCCAGTCATCAAGCGCCTTCTTACCGAGTGGTAAAGCGGCAAATGTATGACTATCTAACCGCTTCAATATCTCCAGATTACGGCAAACATCACTTCAATCGCTGGTTGACCCATCAACTGGAGGCAACGTTACCGCAAAACGATATGCTGAGACCGAACGGCAGCTTGCTGATGCAAACCTGTGGGCAATTGATTGATTGTTTGGTTGCAAATCCGAGACAGCAGCCCAATCATCATGGCGTATTTGTCGATTTAACAATTAATTTGGGTGCAACATTCACCATTGGGCTGCTACTGAAGCTAGTTTTGGTTTGCCGGGAGACGAAATCTAACCTGGATACAGTCAAGTCATATTTAGCCAAGCACTTTGCGATCGTCCTCAAGCACTACGAAACGAAAGTCAGCAGTGAAATGTCATGGCTAGTGGAATGCTTGGAGAACTTGATGGTTGCTTTCGGTATCCACTTTGGTCAGGCAGATTTTTCTTGGATTCACCTGCTCAGTCCATCTGTTTGTGTAGCTTGACTTTGTCCCTTTCGCGGTGGTGCGTCAAGCCAATGTGGGATTCGTAAAGTGAAGGGGTAGTCTAATCCCTGAAGCACCGATCTAAACAGTCTCCTGTGCGATCGTGCCATGTGTCCTAACTCGACTCCCTTGCTTGCGTAACCCTACTTGTGATGCTGATGGTTTCAGGTAGAGGCAGTAGCCAACCTTTGAGAGCGCCCATGTCACCCGCCTCAACCCTGGCTGCAACTCTGGTGAGCCAAATGCAAGTGCAGCCATTGACGCTGTATCAACCGCTCTAAACAATCCAATGAGAGGGACGTACCCTTAGTCTGCCGATACTACGCACCTACAGCTACAGCAACAGCGGCACATATAGTACAGTTTTGCCGTTGCCACCTTTGAAAAAGCAGAGTAACCTGGCTTCCTCGGCAAAATCCAGCGCGTCGTCCCCATCACCACACCTGAATACGCCACTCCCGCCAAGCGTCCCGCTGTCTCTGTCCTCTCGCTCAAAACAGTCTCGACGCTGCTGGGCACCCATCCTCCCTATTGGCGACAAAGTTTGCGGGAGATGCTCAAAGAACTGCGATCGAGCCTTTAATCGCCTCTGCTAGCCTTTAAACTTCTAGCGGTCTAACGCCCAAGCTCACTGGACGCAGACAAGCTTTGCAAATCAACAGACCATATTGGAACGTCTCGGTGCAGCGCGTTTGTTAGGTTTTGTTGTTTTGCTCCACAGTGATGACTACATTTCCTTTCTTGTGTCCTTGTTCGACATACCTGTGAGCCTCGGCAGTCTGTTCCAAGGGATAAAGCCTGTCTATAACCGACTTCATCCTCTCCTTCTCAATTAACTCTTTGAGGAAAATCAAATCCTCTTTACGCTCAATTGCTACCCCACTTACTACTTTCTTTCTACTTGTCATTGAAGTCCATAGCCCTCGGAGTATCGGAGATGGATTTATGTGAACTGCTCTGAGATAGAATCCATTGTTCTTCAGTGAGCTTAGACAACCTGAAAATGGACTTTTGCCACTTGTGTCAAAAATAATATCGTAGGTCTTAACGCTTTGAGTAAAGTCCTCTTTGGTGTAGTCAATAACGTTGTCAGCTCCCAGAGACTTTACCAATTCCACCTTCGCTGTACTACATACTCCAGTCACTTGTGCCCCAAAGAACTTGGCAAGCTGCACGGCAGCCACACCTACTGCTCCAGAAGCGCCATAGATCAAAACTTCCTGTCCGCTCTGAATCTTTCCTTTGTCTCTCAGGAAAAACAGTGAGGTAGTTGCCCCAAAAGGAATAGCAGCAGCTTCCTCATAGGTCATATTGGTAGGCTTTATTGCAACGGCTCCTTCTTCAGGCAGGCAAATGTACTCGGCATTTGCACCAAGCCTGGTTCCTGCACCTGCAAATACTGAGTCACCTGCTTTGAATTGTTTTACATTTTTACAAACTGCTTCAATTTCTCCGGCTAGCTCCGACCCTAATATCGTGTTGTTTTTAGGTCTTGTGAAACCGTAGAAAAATCTTATCGGAAATGGGTCAGCCTTGCGAATGCGTAAGTCTGCTGACGTTACTGTTGTCGCATATATTTTAATCAGCAATTCGTTTTCTTTGGGAGTAGGTTTCTCTACCTCCTTAAGCTGCATAACATCAGGAGATCCATACTCTGTACATACGCTCGCTTTCATTAATTCTCCTCAAAGATAGCGTTCTAATGAGTTTGCAAAACCTAACGTTGCCCATCACCCGCCGAAGACAACTTCTGCATTATAACCGATCAACTTTCGGCGGTCGGCGTGCATGGGCGTTGTTATGCGGTGATCGCTGTACGAATCATCATTGCAACCTATTTCTATTACTAGATGC
>JBGTJW010000536.1:0-16842 GCA_041744955.1 Stenomitos sp.
CCAGGTCAAAGAAAATGGGTGGCAGTGGTTGGCGAGTGAGCAAAGCAGGGCACATCGATCGCAGCCGATGAATAAATACTGCCCCTGGTTTACGGCTCAGACACGCTTCAAACGCTTGAATTTGCAAGGGTTGACTGGTGCGAACCAAATCACGCTGCTGAAAGAAATTGAGCATTCCTGGTGCCTGCTGCTGCCATTTTGACAGTGGCTCAGTGTACACAAACTCTGGGCAAAGAAAGAGTTTAAGAGGAAGATCCCAGTGTTCTGAAAGCGCTTTTTCGGTAGCGGCGATCGCCATTGGCGATGTGTCTACTTCAGGCGGAACGTAGAACAGGACATCTAATTGAGCGTTGGCAGAACGGCTCTTTTTCAGGACTAACTTGATCGCATCAATGAACATTGCCATGCGCTTATAAGTGCCCTGCACATCAAGCCGCAGATCGCCAGGAAAGTGAGTTGAAATGAAGAGCATTCGCATAAGCTGACTTAAATTTGAAACAAGGATTTTAGCTATTTAAAGATTCTTTGTAAGCACTGATAGTTTCCTGCGTACATCGTTCCCAACTAAATTGCTTTGACTGCTCAATAGATTTAAGCGACATTTGCTCTCGCAACGAAGCTCTTCGATACACTGCTGCCATACTTTCACACAAGGCATCAACATCAGTTGGATTAACCATTAGTCCAGCATCGCCTACCACTTCAGGCAAAGAAGAAGTATTAGAAGTGATAACTGGAGTGCCGCACTTCATTGCTTCTAGAGGCGGTAATCCAAAACCTTCGTAAAGAGAAATATAAATAAAAGCAAGAGCGTTAGTATAAAGTGATGCTAGATCTTCATCAGCAATATAGCCAGTCAAAATGACTCGCTGCTTAAGCTTTGGATTATCAGAAAGCTCAGAAAAGATACTATCGTATTTCCATCCCTTTCCACCTGCCAGCACAAAGTTTAAATCAGGAATATTTTCCTGCTGAATAAGTTGAAAGAAACATCGAAGTGCATGGCTTATATTTTTCCGAGGTTCTAAGGTGCTTAGGCTGAGAATATAAGGTGCATCTGGAATGCCATATTTGGTACGAATAGAGTTGAACTGATCAGTGTCAGGACATGGGTAGAAGCGATCTGAGGCAGCTAAATAAGTGACAAAAACCCGATCGGGATCTAGATGCTTCAGATGGTTGCATAAATCATTCTTGGTTGATTGTGAAACACACTGTACCCATGAGCTGTGAGTCAAACTAGAGATAGCCTGATTTGTAAAATTTTCTTGTCCCATAACAGGGAACCATTCAGGATAGAGAACAGGAATTAAATCATGAACCGTAAGAAACGTTTGAAGGCGCTTTATTTTATTGATGTAGGGAGGGATTGCTTGGAATGGCGAATGATAAATATCTAAATTAGAAAATAGGTTAGCCTGATCTGGGTCATACAGCGTTTCTGACAAGAGAGCAGCGTGGTGTAATAACTTTCTTTTGGCTCGAAGCGGTATTTTTTGTACACCTGAAGTTTCGTCGATTTTAAGATTGGTCTCAGCGAATGTGCTGTAAAGTTTCCGCCTCAATTCCCACGCAAGACCCTTAGATGAACCAATGAGAGGAACATCTAAAAGATCTGGAGAAGCAGCTAAATAGTCAAAGGCTTTAGTAAGATTTGCTGGTGAACCAGTGGCGCAAAAGCTCATTTCACACTGGTGTGATTTCTTGAGTCCAAGGGCTAGACTTTCAGCCACTCTAAAAATGCCCGTCCGGGCAGAAGAGTGATAATGCCCGCTCCCAAGAGTTGTAATATCGTATGAAACTTTCATGACTCTTCTGTATCGGCTACTATTTTTTGGGCGGATTGATGAAAGCTAGCTCTGTCAATTGTTAAAGATGTTAGGAGGTTGCCGTTTGCCGCGGTTTGCAAAATATTGAGCGATCGCAATAATGCCAGCAGAAACGTATTCGTCTGGCGGCAGAGTAAACAACGTCGTATTTTGTGCGGCTAAACAGAATACGAAGCTGTTGATCAAGATAATCGCCTAAACCGATTGTGCGTCCAATTTTATTTAGGAACTTGGACGTTTGATGCGGCACACTTTCAACCTGTATGCCATATTTTGCAAGATGCGTTGCACCCCAAAAATGCTGTCCGGGACACCCGCCATTTTGCCAAAGTTCCCAGGCATGATCCATTGGGTAATTGTTGATCAACAGCACTTTCATGGACGTGAGACGAGGTGTAAGACGCTAGAGCGGTTAGTGTGCAGGCTTCGCTAAATAGAACTATTCGACAGTGGCACCCACGATCGCAGTAGCATCAACACGATCGCCCGTTTCATACTGCATCTGGTGATAGTTCCAGAGCTTGCCGCGCTTCTCAAGGAGTGCTTGATAGCCCCCTTCTTCGACAATTCGCCCTTGCTCCATCACTACTACTTTGTCGGCACGAATGATGGTTGAAAGGCGATGGGCAATGACAATCACGGTGCGTCCTTCTGCCAACTTTTCTAACGATGCCTGAATCAACCGCTCGGAAATCGAATCCAGGGCGCTGGTGGCTTCGTCCAGAATTAAAATTTCGGGATTGCGCAGAATGGCACGAGCGATCGCAATGCGTTGCCGTTGTCCACCGGAAAGCCGCACCCCCCGATCGCCCAGGCGAGTCGCAAACCCTTCCGGCATTTCTTGAATGAACTCCAGCGCATTTGCCAGCCGCGCTACTTCAACAATTTCGTCATCTGTTGCACCTTCACTACCGTAGGCAATGTTGTCGCGCACATTGGTATTGAAAATGAAGGTGTCTTGACTGACGATCGCAAACTGTTGACGCAGCGAATTAATCTGAAACTCTCGAATGTCTACGCCATCAATGAGAATGCTGCCGTGGGTGACATCATAAAACCGGGGCAGTAAATCGACGAGAGTTGTTTTACCTGCTCCTGATGCGCCCACTAACGCCGTCATTTCGCCCTGTTTGATCGTTAAATTGATATTGGTAAGAATGGGCTGCTGTGGGTCGTAGCCAAAGTCAACCGACTGAAATGCGATCGCGGACTCTAAGCCTGTAAACTGACGCTCCCCATCCTTTAAGTAGGGCTTGTTGTCGGTGGTCAGCAATTCCCGAATGTTATTGAGCGATCCCCAATAGCTGCTCATGGCAGCTCGACTGCCGTTAATTTCGTGCAGCGCGGGCACCAGACGAAACAGCAGAAAGAGAAACGTCAGCAGTGACGCAGTTTGCATAATGCCGTTGCTCACAAAGAGGGTCAGCGCCAGGATAATCATGCCGACTAACACTGTGGTCGCCAAGCCTTCTGCTAAGGGACGCACCAGCGCAAACCCTCGGGTCGCTTTCATTGACGCATCCAACACATCACCACTGGCTTGATAGAACCGTCTGCGCTCAAAGTCTTGCGTAGCAAAAGCCTGGACGGTGCGGATACCGTTGATAAACTCCATTGCGATCGAGGTAAACCGACCGTTCGTAACGGACACTCCAGCACTGGCGGCGCGAATACGTGCGATGAGCTGGGACAAGGCAACTGCTAGTAGGCTAAATAATGCTACTGAGATAATTGATAGCTGCCACGAAATCCGAAACATCAGGAACACGTAAACACTAAGCGTGAGGCTTCGCGTCACAATAAAGGAGAGCAGCCCAAACGCAGATTGCAGTCTGCCGATTTCACTGGTGAGCGTGTTGAGCAATTCTCCAGAGTGAGTTTTGGAGAAGAAACTGAGGCTTAACGACTGCAACTGCTCGAAGATTTGCTTCCGCAGCCGATCGATCAGCTTTTGCTGCGTTAAATCGGTGTAAACCTGAGTGAGGTAATTGAACGTCGATCGAATCCAGGTTGCCGTGAGAATCAGCGCTGAAACGCGATAAAGGCGATTGATCGAAGGTTCATTGATGCCTAAAATTCCCTCGTCAAACCAGCCGATCCCAGTCTGAAAAGGCGGCGCATCAGGGTTCACCAGGCTTTGCAAAAAGGCTAACAGAAAGCCAAAGCTAAACCCTTCAAACGATGCAGCCCCGATCGCGCATAAGATTGCTGCTACTGCAACTAGAGGAAAGTGCTTAAACTCTCGCAGAATCGTGTAGTTTTCTTTCCAGAAATCCGTGGCTTTTAGCGTCCTTTTGAGCGATCGACGGATGGGAGCGGGAATTTTTAGCAACATAACTGTTCAGTGGAGGATTGTACCTTAGCCTTCATTGTCAGTGGTCGCTGTGGTGTCAGCAAGTGCTTGACCGAATCACAGAGACTCTTTACCAGCCGCTAAAAGGCACCAAACCCTGAAAGTACTTTGGGCACTGTGAGTAGAAGAATCTTGAAGTCCTGACGCAGCGACCAGGTGCCCAGATAGCTCAAGTCAACGCGGTTCACGTCATCCAAATCGCGCAGGTGCGATCGACCCGTGACCTGCCAGATGCCAGTAATGCCAGGGAGCGCATTCAGCCGTTGCCGCACCGTTGGACTCAGCCGTACCGCATCGTAAAGTGCCCAGGGACGTGGACCCACTAAACTCATCTCGCCTCGCAGTACATTAATCAGTTGGGGTAACTCATCCAGGCTGTACTTCCGCATCCAGCGACCGATGGGCGTGACGCGGGGATCATCTTCGCATTTGTGCAAACCCGACTGCTGCCCCATCACCTGATGGTGGTACAGTTCTGCACCCGTCACCATCGTGCGGAATTTGAGAATCTGAAACAGCTTGCCGCGCTCGCCAACACGCCACTGGCTGAAGAAGATGGGACCCGGCGACTGAAAGAGAATCAAAAAACTGAGACCGAGCATGAGGGGACCTACTACCAACAGAAGGGCAACAGCGGCACTCCAATCGATCAGCCGTTTCAGTCCCCATTTCAAGCGATTTTGCTTTTTGGGTAAAGCAGGAGTACTGGGTACGCGCAGGTAGGCGTGCTTGTTAACTCTGACACAGGCATCGGCCCAAAGTGCTAACGCGGCTTCACCCAGATCGGGTGCTAGCTTGACTAAATGAATGGGCGATCGCTCCAGGCAATCTGCTAGCAACTGCTCACTTTCTAATGCCAGTAACGGCAGCGTGGTTGGCTGCTGCGACAGCGTGAGCAAGAGTTGCTTTTGCCTCCAGGTGAGGGTGTAGTAGGGGGGGCGATCGGATTGGATGCCTGTCGTTGCTTTGCTAAGAAGGGAAAGGGTAGACATAAGCATGATGACCTTAATAAGGGTAGATGTGCCGTTTGATTTAGCCGTTGGGTTGCCGCTGCTGCAAATGTAACGTTTGGTGTCAATCTACTAATGTCAATCTACAGAGTGTTCATCGACAGGGTGTCTATCTACAGGCAGGCTGACTCTATACGGAGTCTGGCTATTTACAGGGAAGCTAATTGCCTGCGATCGTACTGACCTTTGCGGTCGTAGGCGAGATAACGATTTACCGCTAGGTCAGAGCCGTTTGCAATGATGCCAATGACGTTCAGCTTGCCGAGCAGCGCTGTTGCTTGCAAGAGTTCAGCACGAGTCACATGACCAATGCGCCCAACCACCACCATGCTGCTGCAAAACGAGGCTGTCAGCATGGCATCGACAATGCCCAAAACGGGTGGTGCATCGACGATAACGAGGTCGTAGGTTTGCTCCAACACCTGCATTAAATCGCCCATACGATCGGCACTTAACAGTTGAGCCGGATCAGCCGGTATCTGACCAGAGGTCAGAATCGACAGTGGAATGTCGGTATAGGAGTGCGATAGCGGAATGTCGCTACTTTGTCGGAGGGGCGTTTGCTGCGTTAGCAGGGTCGAAAGACCATACTCGTTGGGCAAATCTAGCTGTTGATGCAGGCTAGGACGACGCAAATCGGCATCGATCAGCAACACGCGCTGGTGTAACCGTGCGGCACTGATTGCCAGACCCAGGGCGATCGTTGATTTGCCTTCACCCGCCAACGCCGAAGTCACCACCAGGGAACGTAAGCCAGCCGCACTCGGCAGCAACTGGATATTCTTATAGATCAAGTCCAGGGATTCACGAAAGGGTTGCCAGTGGACGACTTGCATGACAGGGGGCAAACTACCGGCTTCTCGGAAGGGCACTAACGACGCTAAACCTGCTTCTAGCTGTAGGGTTGGCACCATGCCCAACAGCGGTACCGTCGCTTGCTTCAAGTCGTCTGGGGTGTGTACCGCATCATCCATCGTGTCTCGAACAAAGGCGGCGACACTGCCGAGCATTAGCCCTGCAACGGCTCCCAGGAGAATGTTTTGCTTCAAGTTGGGTCCAATTTGTTTACCCAGCTTGGGTTCTTCGACCACTTGCCAGTCAAAGCCACCGCGCGCAATTTCAAGGGCAATATCCTGGCGGGCTTTGAGCAATTGTTGCAGCGTGTCGCGCCCAATCTGCACTTTCGGCTGAAGACGACCATATTCTGCCAGCAAGCTGGGAAAGCGCTGCAACTGCTGTTGGAGCGATCGCTCTGCCCCAGCAAGACTTTCAGCCCGACCTTGTAAGGCAGCGAGATTGACCTGCGACTCTACCAGCGCACTTGCCAGGGTGAGATCAGTTGCACTCAACTGCCCAACGCTTAGACCAGAATCGCCTTGCACATTGACCTGTGCGGCATTGCTGCCCAAAATGCGACGTACCTCGGCTGCCAGTAAATCGCGCTGCCGCTGCCGTTGGTCGATCGCCTGCTGCACAAACGGGCTGGCAGGCTTGAAGCGCAGACGTTGCTGCACGATCGCCAGTTCGCTCTTTTGAATTTCATTTAGCAAGCTCTGGTAGCGAGACGATTGACTGAGCCGTGCGGCAATCAACGCTTGCTGTGGTGAAAGTGCCAACTCTTTCTGGAGCGTTTGATACCGACCCTGCACCTCCCGCATTTGAGCCTGATTGCTTTGGCGCTCTTTTTGAACACTGCTGAGAGCGTCGATCAAGGCGCGTGACTGCAACTCTGGGTCAACTAGATTTTGGCTCTTGCGAAACTGCTCCATGTCATTTTCAGCGCGATCGACCTGCCGTTCAACCCGTGGCAGTTGCTCATCGACAAAGGAGAGACCGCGAGTGAGCCGCAGCTTTTGCTGTTCCCGGTTGTAGTCCTGGTAGACCCGCTGGACTGCTTTCAGCACTTTCTGCGTTTGTTCCGGGTCATCGCTGGTGTAAACGACCTGAAAAATTTTAGTTTTCACCGTGTCTTCTTCGACTTGGGTCAAAACCAGTGCCTTTTGCAGTTCTGCTGCCTTCAGCTCAGGATAATCTGCTTGCAAACGGGCAACCGCTTTTTGTAATAGTTGCGAACTCCGCATTTGCGTTAACTGAGTGGAATAATCAATTTCTACCGTGCTGTCAGCAAACTGATTCTCTGCTCCCGTACCCGCATCTTTTTTGCTCTGGTAGTTTGGTTCTACTAAAAGCTGCATAGAGCTTTGATAAAGCGGCTTTTTCAGCAATGTGTAAATGGTTACAACTGACAGAATGCCAAAAAAGATACCTATTAGCCAAAGCCGTCGCCGCAAGAGCGCAGCAATCAACTGCCCATAGCCTGGATCGGTTTCAGCAATGCCGCTAACGTTACCTACAGTCACAACTACCACCCTTAATCATAAAGAGAATCTAGCCTAAGTTCTTAGCTGCCAACAGGCTCAAGTGATACCAATCGCTTGTTCCACTTTGCCAAAGAATGCTTCTTCAGAAAAATGCTCAAGGGCGTGGTCTCGAATTTTGCGGTAGTTCCACTTAATTGAGTTAGCTGCTAACAAGGCAGAGTGCAGTGCTTCTGGCGATTGCCGATTGAACAGAACGCCAGTTTTGCCAGGAATTTGAGTGTCTAAAATGCCACCGGCTCCATACGCAATCACAGGTGTACCACTGGCATTCGCTTCAACGGGTACAAGCCCATAATCTTCCAGAGCCGCCACAATGACAGAGCGGGTTTTAGACATGAGCTGAGTACGATCGGCATCGCTAACGTGCCCAAGAAAGTGAATGTTTTTCATTGCTTGCGCTTCTAACCGTTTCCGTTCAGGACCTTCACCTGTCACTAAAAGTGGTAGACCCAACCAATTAAAGGCTTCGATGATGATGTCAGTCCGTTTATAGCTGATCAGCCGTGCCGAGGTGAGATAAAAATTGTCTTTCTCATCTGAAAAGACAAACTTTTTGCTGTCGATCGGATAGTTAATGACGATCGCAGGTTTCTTGTAAACAGTTTGAATGCGTTTTGCAACAATGCTCGAATTAGCAATGTAGAGATCTGGCTCTTGAGAGTAGTTTAGATCCACTCGTCGCATCTGCTGAAAGACCTTTTCTAAAAGCGGATAGAGCTTTTTAAACGTCGTATACTCTCGCAGATAATTGCGTGTATCCCACAGAAAACGAGTGACGTTGTGGCAAAAGCAAATGTGCCGCGCTGTCGGGTGTTTGCGAACAGCCTTGGCAAAGCTACTGCTGCTGCTGATGATGAGGTCGTAGTCTTGTAGATCGAGCGATCGAAAGGCTGGAAAATACAAAGGTGCCAGCAGTCTAAAATACTTGCTAGCGCCCGGAATATTCTGTAACGCTGTTGTGTGAACGACCCGATCGTGAAGGTCGATCGTCCGTTTGGGGTCGTACAACGAAGTAAAAATGTCCGCATCAGGATAGCGCTTACAAAGCAATTCAAAAACGCGCTCTGCTCCCCCCCGCTGGGTCAGGTAATCATGCACCAAGGCAATTTTCATAGCTAAAAAGCAACCACTGTGGTTTTGAACTTAATTATCCAAGCGATGGCTTTAGTAAAACGATTGCTCGTGATCAAATAAGCCGCTTGAGTCCCTCATGTTCAGAAATCCTGCAATGCTACCTAAACAGGTTGTACATCGGCGGATTTAACTTATGTGCTTAATCACATTCGATCAAACATCAATAGCTGTAGGACTCATTAACTCACAGGGAACAACTATGCAGGAAACAACTAGCAGTGCTACACCGTAGCGAGTACGGGTATCAATCTATGCGGTTTCACCTTGGTAAGGCGACTGATGGAATTCCATCTACCATATCACCTTACTTGAATACCAAACTTAACAAAGCCTAGAGATCCAACGGCAGCAAAACATCTCTCTAAAGGCGTAGTTGTTACTCTCTGCTGAAGAAATTTGTTTGTCTGTCAAATTAGTAAAAACGATTAAACAAAACAGTCTAGTTTGATACTTAAAAGAAGGCGTATAGACAGAATTTGGGTCGTAGAAGACTGTGTGTAATTAAATTTCTAAAGTTGTTTTTAATACATTCTGAGCACGTAAATTCGTAGCGTTTGCTGGCATCAGGCGAGGCTTTTGGAGCAGTCAAACAGTGTTCTAAACCCTGATTAAATCTAGCTTTGGGTCTTGCTTTCGTTTGGTAGTAGTCTGCTTGAAAGCAAGTGGCTAAAATTACCACCGAGAAGGCTTGAGCTTTGTCTTCACCAGTGCGTAGCACGATCGCTTAAAGCGCAAGTGGTTAACTCGATCGTGCCTGCAATTTGAGAAGGTTATAGGAACCTTTTGGGTGTTTCTTCGTCTTCGTTCGCATACTTGCCCCACAGTATTACCGCGTTATGCCTCAGGCTCTACCGTTTTGGCTTGCAAAGCAGACAACCTGCGCAATCAGTTGGCTTCCTCCAACCATCATCGTCGGTTCATTCTTTTTAGCCTCTGTGGGCACAGCTCAGGTTCCCGATCGCACCCTTAGTCCCTCCGTACTGCCTACAAATGTCTCGCCAACTCAGACTGAAGACGGCTACTTGTTAGGCTCTGGCGATCGGGTTCGCATCGACTTTTTCAACGTGCCCGAATACAGCGGCGAATATTTGGTGTTACCCAATGGGGCAGTCAATTTGCCGCAGGTCGGTGCAGTGCCTGTACAGGGTCGAACGCTCAGGCAAGCAACTGCTGCCATTGCCGCACGATACGAGCCTTACTTGACCCGTCCCGTGATCACCATTGGCTTGCTCTCAGCACGACCGTTGGCGATCGCGATCGCGGGAGAGATTAACCGTCCCGGCACTTACAACGTCCAAGCGATCTCAGCTAACGCCGATACAGGTGTTCCCAGCGTCACGCGCTTGATTCAGTTAGCTGGTGGTGTGACTCAGGCGGCAGATGTGCGCCAGGTGGAAGTACGCCGTCCGCGTCCTTACAATGCGGGTGCGGATGAGGTCATCAAGGTTGATTTGTGGCAGTTGCTTCAGTCAGGTAATCTGCGTCAGGATTTGCGGTTACAAGATGGCGACAGCATTTTTATTCCGTCTGCTACCAGCGTTGATCTGAATGAAGCGCAGCGTTTGGCAGCGGCAACGATTGCGGCTCCCACCGATCGTCCCATGCGAATTGCGGTTGTCGGTGAGGTGAACCGTCCAGGCCCGTATGTCCTTTCACCGGATCAAACCAATCAATTTAACGGGCAATCATTTACCGCTCTATCGAACAACGCCAATTTGAAAGTACCAACCGTGACGCGGGCAATCCAGACAGCAGGCGGCATTACGCAAACAGCCGACATCCGTAACGTGGAAGTTCGACGCACGACTCAGGCAGGTCCCGTGCAAACAATCAAAGTTGACTTCTGGAGTTTGCTCCAGGCTGGGGATCTGCGTCAGGATTTGCCGCTTCAGGAAGGTGATACGATCGTCATTCCCACTGCCCCTGCTTTGGACAATACCGAAGCAACCAAGATCGCTGCGGCTAGTTTTGCGCCCGATCGCATTACGGTCAATGTCGTTGGTGAGGTGGTGCGATCGGGTCCGGTTCAGGTGCCGCCCAACACGCCGCTAAACCAGGCATTGCTGGCAGCAGGTGGCTTTAATAACCGTGCTAAGAAGGGCGAGGTGACGTTCATTCGTCTCAATCAAAACGGCACTGTCGCGCGACGCAATATTGACGTTGATTTTGCTCAGGGCATCAGCGAGATAAACAACCCACCGATGCGAAACAATGACACGATCGTGGTGCGACGATCGGGTCTTGCTACGGTGACGGATGCGTTGGGTTCTGTACTGTCGCCGATCGGCGGCGTATTCAGCATCATTAATCTATTGGGTCTTTAAGCAAGGGCGATCGACATCAGACCTGTCGTACCGCGACACACATGAGCGACAATGCCGCGTTTGCAGCATAGGGGTTAAGACCAGAGAGCAACTGCCCCACCCGATACCGCCAGTGCGGTGGATCGCCGTAAACACCCTTCAATGCGTCAGCACCGATCGCGTTGTTATGTGGATAGACATGCACCGTAAAGCCCATTGGCTCTAGCGTTTGATGAAACAGCTCTTGAGTTACGCCATGACCCGGTTTATGATGTACCTCAGTTGCTAACGCTTTTGTCCGCTCTTCACTAGGAACATACAGGCTACGCAGAAGAAAGCGGTAAAGAATGCTCAAGCGTATCTTGTAGAGCAACAGCCCCAGCCCTTTGTAGTTCCAGGCTTCCAGTTGCGGTTCATGGTCAATGACCAAAGTGCCACCGGGACGTACTAACCGCGCCGCTTCTGTTAAGACGGCTACCATATCATCGCAGTGATGTAAACTCGCATTGATTGCCACGATGTCAGCAAATGTTGAGACCAATGGCAGGTGGTGAGCATCTGCTAGCAAGGGGGTATAACCGAGTTCCTGCGCCATTTCTAGTGAACCCTGTGCAACATCTACTCCAATTAAGAGCTTTGGTTTTCCACCCAAATTTGCGTAGAGATTGCCTGGACCACAACCGATGTCTACCACAATCTTGTCATCCCAATTGCCTGCGGCTGCCTGCCAACGTTCTTTAAAGGAAAGATCTCGATGGCAGGCTTCAAAATAGGTTTTTGCCCAGATTGGGTGGCTGAAGTAGACGCTATTAGCTTGCACCGAGGGGCTATCAGGAAGAACACACGATGGAATACTGCCTTCAAAGTTTACTTGATGACCTGGAATTAGATGCGATTGTAAGTCTAGCTGCTGATTAGTTTGCATTAAAGTGCCTTTGTAGAAGAAAGCTGTCAGTTTGAAAGAGAGACATTTGAGTTTTGCCTCCCTTTGCGATGGCGCATTAGGAATCTTCCAGAACGAGGATAAGTCCTGGTTTGGGTTCGTTAAATGCCTAAGAAGATGTTTCAGAAGTCCAGATGCTTGTAGCTTTGGCGACTAAAGTCGCAACTACAGAAACTAAACCTGCCGCCGCAGGTTGTAAAACCTTTGACTTTCCGTAGTCCGTGTCGGCGGACTTGGCTGATGTCGTCGCGGTTTTAACTGCCAGACCCTTTTCAAAGAACCCTTAAAGCTATACAGACATTAATGCTTGTACAAACTTAATAATTCTGGTCAGAAACCTCTATCTTAGGAATGACAAAGTAACGGGTAAAATCTGTTGCTCAAGCGAACGATTGTTCTCCTTCGTAACGGAAAAATTTTCTTAGGAAATACCTTACACCTGAAAGGAAAATAATCTTTCTAGCAAAGAGACTATAAGGAATTATATGTAACTCCAACGATTTTATTGTGAAGAAGCAATAAAGATAATTCAGCGAACTGTAAATTTATTGCTCGCGAAAAAATGCTCTGGTGCCATTCTCAAGCAGTCAGAACCAGCTTTGAAGCCTTTAACGGTCAGTGAGCAAAAATTGGTTGTTATTCACTGGTGATCGGCAAGAGACAGGACTTAGTGTTGCGTCAATCTATGTATAAGTCGGTGGATATTCCAACGCGATCGCGCCCAGTACTCCGGTACGAAAATCGTTCAATACTTGACGTGCGGTGCGTTCCACATCGCCTTTGTGGCGGTGAGTTGCCAGTTCGTGTAGATAGCTTTCGCCAGTCAACGGTTGAGCATCCAGGTTGTAGCGTGTTTGCAAGACGGACTCAACTGACCGTTCTTTAAGCAAATCGATCAGTGCAGCGGCAATCCGCTGATTGTCGTAAGCGGCTTCGCCAATGTCGTCACAAATTGCCAGTTTGAGTGCGGCATCCTGATCAGTCAATCGAGAGGGCAGCACTCCGGGCGCATCCAATAGCTCAATTTGATCCGAAATTCTGACCCAGCGCAGTTGTTTGGTGATTCCGGCTCGACGAGCGCTGTCTACGACACGCCGATTCAGCAAACGGTTGATCAGTGCTGATTTGCCGACATTGGGGAAACCGATGACAACGGCACGAACAGGACGGGGCAACATACCACGATCGCGCCGACGCTGATTCATCTGCTCTCCCGCTCTCTGGGCTGCGTGCAACACAGTTTCAATGCCTTTTCCATGTTGGGCATCGGTAAAATAGGGTTCGTCTCCCTGCGATCGAAACCATTCTGTCCACTGCTGCCGCGCTTGCGTGGAGATCATATCAATCCGGTTCAGCACCAGCACGCGCCCTTTCGTGCCCAACCACTGCTGCACTTGGGGATGTTCTGTTGACTGTGGAATCCGCGCATCTCGCACTTCCAGCACGACATCAACCCGCTTAAGCTGCTCCATCAGCGCTTTTTCGGCTTTGGCAATGTGACCGGGATACCACTGAATCGGAGGCGTTGTCATGAAAAACACAGCACAAATAGAGATGCTGAAAGAATTAGGTTCGCTCTAGCGATCGTAGCTGACTGAGAAGGTTTTCTTTGCCTAAAACGTAAACATGGCTAATGGGATTTGCAGTAATTTCAACATTGGCGGCTGAAAAAACGACGATCGGTGTGACGAAACGCAGTCCTTTCTGCCCTTTCATCGCGATCGCTTGCTGCTTTGCCTGACTCAAAAAATCTTTCTCAAACGTATAGCGTGTCTGTCCATACTGTCTGTAAAGCTTGCCATCCTGACTGCGAACCGATCCCTTATGAGATTTGACATCAATCGTGTAAGCGCGGCTTTTGGGTGAGAGCAAGAATGCGTCGATGTCTCCCAAGCCGCGATCGCGAATGCCGTACTCAATTTGCCACCCCTCCTTACTTAGCGGTGTCAACAGCGTGGCAATGTCTTCCTCGCCTTTTGCACCCTGATCAGCATGATTGGCGCGTTTCCAAAGGTATAGCCCACCCCATAACGTCATGCCTGCCATGCTGAAACATAGCAGATACATCCAGGCAGGCATCACAACCACGGTTTTGGTGATGAACGCTAGTTGGTGAACAAAGGCTTTTCCGGCAAAGGGCAGACAGGCTAACAGCACGGTTGCGATCAAGAGTTGGATTGCCTTGAAGCGTCGCTGTAACGCCATCTTGCGGATATTTTTTCCAGCGCGAGACATAAAAGAGAAGCCTTGAGTTGGTGATTGTCTCTTTTACAATGCCCTCGTATGAATGGCGATCGACTGACCGTACGCTCTAAAATGCAAGCAGCGCTCTACACGATTAGTTCCGCTGAACGTAACGAAGTGAATGTTGTATGAAATTTCAGGTTATTTTTACGTTTGATCCCGAATATCAGGGTTATGTGGCTGATGTTCCTGAATTACCGGGCTGCATGAGCCAGGGTGAAACGTTGGACGAAGCCATTACCAATATCAAAGATGCCATCGCTGGGTATCTTTATGTGCAAGCAAAACATGGTGAGCCGTATGAACCAAAAGAGTTCCAGGCATTTGTAGGAGAGGTTGTGGTTTAGTGGGGCGGTTATCAAACATTTCAGGCAAAGCCGCCGTCAAAGTTTTTGAGAAATTTGGTTATGTCCTGGATCACCAAACGGGAAGTCATATGATTCTTTGGCATGAAACCCAGCCTACAATTTCAGTGCCAAATCACCGAGAACTTGCACCGGGCTTGCTGAGAGGTTTAATTCGGCAGTCAGGGTTGACAGTTGACGAGTTTCTTGACAATAAATGATCTGTAGTGGATTTCTGAGGATCTGCTAGCACTGCCGCTAGAATAGAAGACTGTTGATAATGAATGGCTCATCGTAATGAACCCCATTCATTCGTTAGCCTTCATCCTTCATCCCTTCCTGCCATGCCCTTGCCTACTGTTGCTATTATCGGTCGTCCTAACGTGGGCAAGTCTACCGTCGTCAATCGGCTGTCGGCGTTGCAGGACGCGATCGTGTTTAATGAACCGGGTGTCACCCGCGATCGCACCTACAAACCAGCCTTTTGGCGCGATCGAGAATTTCAGGTCGTCGATACAGGCGGTTTAGTGTTCGACGATGACACCGAGTTTTTGCCCTTCATTCGTGAACAGGCAATGGCTGCCCTGGCAGAAGCAAGTGCCGCCATCTTCGTAGTGGATGGACTCACAGGGCTGATGCCGTCGGATGAAGAGATTGCTAGCTGGTTGCGGCAACACGCGGTACCCGTTTTGCTGGCGGTCAACAAATGCGAGTCGGTGGATCAAGGAGCAGCGCAGGCGGCAGAATTTTGGTCGCTGGGCTTGGGCGAACCATTTCCCATTTCGGGCATTCATGGCAACGGGACGGGCGAACTGTTGGATGCTTTGATTACGCACCTGCCGCCTGCCAATGAGATTGAAGAGTCGAACGAAATCAAAGTGGCGATCGCGGGACGACCCAATGTGGGCAAATCTAGCCTGCTGAATGCGTTTGTCGGTGAAACACGCTCGATCGTCAGTCCCATTTCTGGTACGACGCGCGATGCGATCGACATGGTGGTACAGCACGGCGAACAAACCTATCGCCTCATTGACACGGCAGGCATTCGCAAGAAAAAGAATGTCGAGTATGGACCGGAATTTTTTGGCATTAACCGCGCCTTCAAGGCGATTAATCGGGCTGATGTTGTGCTGTTGGTCATTGATGCGCTGGATGGCGTGACCGAGCAAGACCAAAAACTGGCGGGACGGGTTGCCGATGAAGGTCGAGGCTGCGTCATTGTTGTGAACAAATGGGATGCCGTCGAAAAAGATGCTTACACTATTTATGACCACGAAAAATTAGTGCGCGATCGCCTTCATTTTACTGAATGGGCAGACGTGATCTTTATTAGCGCCAAAACTGGACAGCGCGTGGAAAAAATCCTCGACATGGTGAACATTGCCGCTGAACAGCAGAAACGGCGCGTTTCCACCTCTGTCATCAATGAAGTGCTAGAAGAAGCGGTTGGTTGGCATTCTCCACCGACCACGCGCCAGGGTCGTCAGGGCAAAATTTACTACGGCACGCAGGTTAGCAGTCGTCCACCTGCGATCGCGCTCTTTGTTAATGATCCCGCTTTGTTTAACGACAACTATCGCCGCTACGTTGAAGGTCAGTTTCGCAAATCGCTCGGCTTTGTTGGCACACCGATTCGCCTCCTGTGGCGTGGTAAGAAAACAAGGGAAGTCGATCGCGATCGCGTGACTGCAAACCGGGCTACAAGATAGAAGTAAAAAGGTAAAAGGTAAAAGGCAAAAGTAAGGATTGAAAGATGGGAATGATGAGGGGGTATAGCCAGTAGAAATCACAATTTGGGCATGGTTGTTGTAGAGAATTGGTCTGAGAAGCCTAGAGATATTTGTGAACGAACGTTTAGCTTTGCAGTACGGATTGTGAAGCTATGTCAGCGTTTGGATCAGAAACCCGGAGTGAGCCGTACCCTTGCTAATCAACTACTGCGATCGGGGACATCGATCGGAGCAAATATTCAGGAAGCTCAAGCGGGACAGAGTAGAGCCGATTTTATTAGCAAGAACGCGATCGCTCTTAAGGAGGCGCGTGAGTCTCATTACTGGCTCAAACTTCTTGCAGCGACAGATATTCTTCCAGAAGACACGCTTAAGCCTCTATATACTGAAGCAGACGAATTAATTCGCATTCTTTCTAAAATCATCGTCTCTAGGGCGTGTCATCAATTAGTTAAGCTGGAATGTGGGATACATTCGATAGCGACAAGAACGACCATGACAACTCGACGTTACGCTCTGAGCGATGAGCAGTGGGAACGCATCCAAGACCTGTTGCCAGGACGCGAAGGGT
>JBGTJW010000537.1:0-12560 GCA_041744955.1 Stenomitos sp.
AACCTCTATCAGCAAGCCGGTGGTGATGCAGGTTCACCTCCTCCCGGTGGTCCTGATATGGGTGATCCTACCCCTCCCTCTGGCGGCGCTGACGATGATGTGATCGACGCTGACTTTACAGAGTCCAAATAGTCTTAGTGACTATTTCTAAGTTGACCGCTCCTTAACTTCCAGGCTGATCGAAATAGCAAACGCTAATCGGTCAGCCTTTTTTGTGGGAACCAGATCCCGACTTCTTCAAGAAGTCGGGGATTTAACCTTTAGCCCCATAAACAAGAAGTCGAGGATCTCCCTGTTTCCTAGATGGTTGGTGCAACCATTGTGCACTTATGAAAGCGGCAGCCCAATTTGCGTAAACCAGGTGTGCTTGTCAATATACCCGCGCTGAAAATGGATTTTGCCATCAAGAATATGAAAGAAGCCACAGCCTTGTAGGATATACCGCTTACCAGTCGGTGGGTTGCCATCAAGTTCGCCGAGAAAGGTACCACCACCACTCCACTCGACCATTCCCCACTCGTCATCTGCAAAGAGATTTTCGACGTGGGTGTAATTATCAGGAAAGGCACCAAAGAAAGCGACAAAACTCTCAAGTAGTGCTTCGCGTCCTTTAAGAGGATCGCCAAAAGCAACCTGATGGTTCACCGCGTCTTCGTGATAAAGCTCAATCAGAGCATAAGGGTCGCAAGCATTGTAAGCAGCAATCCAGTCTTGAAGCACTTGTCTTGGCGTTTTCATGTTGCTTTCTGTGGGCTAGGTGTCTCAAACTTGCGGCACTTCTAACATTTCTCTAAGCTCTCTACTGTCGCAAAACACAAGCTTTCATCAACTCCAAAGAATCTCGGCATGATGGCGAATGTGATCCTCGATAAAGGTGGAGATGAAGTAATAGCTGTGGTCGTAGCCGTCTTGCATCCGTAGCATTAGTGGCTGTCCTGCTTTGGCGCACGCTTGCTCGAACAGGTGCGGCATTAACTGCTTTTCTAGAAACGTATCAGCCGTGCCCTGATCAATCAAGATTGAGTGTTTGAGTTGTGTAGTGAGGACTAACTCGCTGGCATCGTACGATCGCCACGTTTCCTCATCGGCTCCGAGATAGTTAGAAAAGGCTTTTTGTCCCCAGGTCACACGCATTGGAGCAACGATCGGCGCAAAGGCTGAGACCGATCGATACTGGTTGGGATTCCGCAAGGCACAGACTAATGCGCCATGCCCACCCATTGAGTGTCCGAAAATGCCTTGTCGATCGGCGTTAACTGGAAAGTTTGCCGCAATCAGCGCAGGTAGTTCTTGCGTCACGTAGCTGTACATCTGGTAGCGCGATCGCCACGGTTGCTCGGTGGCATCAACGTAAAATCCAGCACCAGTGCCAAAATCCCAGTCGTCCTCTTCACCCGGAATGTTTGCACCACGCGGACTGGTATCGGGTGTCACCAGAATTACGCCATATTTTGCTGCAAACTGCTGCGCTCCCGCCTTGACCATGAAGTTCTCTTCGGTGCAGGTTAGCCCTGATAGAAAATATAGTACAGGCAAGGGCTCCGACTGCGATCGTGACGGCAAATAGACTGCAAACTTCATCGCTCCCTGACAGGTAGTGGATGGATGGCTATAAAAACTAACGGTGCCGTCAAAGCAAGCATAGGTGTTTAAGGGCGTGAGTCGTTGAGACATAAGCGGAGAGAGATTAATAGGGGGCTGGTTGCTTAATCGCAATCTACACTAAACAGGCACCCGCTGACCGATCGCCTGCTCCCGGCTGGACTGCCACCCTCCTGTACCACGTGTGTTACCATTTGTGAAACTCTTGTTTCAACAGAATCACAAATGGGCAAGGTTCTGGTGCTGAATGCGTCTTACGAACCGCTCAACATTACGAGCTGGCGTAGGGCAGTGGTTTTGCTGATTAAAGGCAAAGCCGAGCAGGTTGAACACAACGGCAAGTACATTTATTCTGGCTTCCCACTGCCAACGGTCATCCGGCTGCGCCACTACGTCCGCGTGCCCTATAAAGAAATTCCGCTGACGCGCCGCAACCTCCTCCACCGAGACAGCCATTCCTGCCAATACTGTGGCTATATTGGCGATGATTTAACGCTCGATCATGTGATTCCCCGATCGCGGGGCGGCGGTGATTCCTGGGAAAATATCGTGACGGCGTGTGTGCGCTGCAACGTCAGAAAGGGCAATCGCACTCCAAAAGAAGCTAATATGTTGCTCCACGTGGCACCACGTAAACCTTACAGCGGTCTGTATTTTGAAGTAACCAAGCATCTCAAGAATGGAGTTAATCAAGAGTGGCGCAAGTATGTGATCGGTATTTAGCGATCGACCTTTAAATGCTCTCGCAGGAGCAAGTCGTTAGAAGTCGCACTGGGGCGATAGATTCAGCAAACCTACCAAAGCGCTCAACGGTGTTCCGGGCAAAATCTAGCCCCTTAGGCTGATCTACAAGCAGGTTGACGGCTCAAGAGATATAGCATTTGGCTTATGACGTTTCACCTTTTTTTTGCGAAGATCGAAACAGTACCGATCGTTTGACCCTTGCCAATCTCTGTAAGGGTAGTAGAGTACGCGCCGGAGCACCGCTTCACTTACCTTTTAACCCAAATATGCACGATTCGTCTCCCTCCCTCGACAGTCTGTTATTGCTCACGGAAACACATCCCCTGAGTGTCCAGGTGGCTCCAAAGACTGTCGAGCAGACAGACCAGTTTGATGCAAGACCGCTTCAGCCATCGCTACGCAATCACTCATCTAACCATTCAGGCGCGAACCAAACCGTTCAGCCGTTTGCCTATGACGTGCCTCGGTCTTCAGAGCAAAGTCAGAAGGTCGAAGAGTTTCACAAAACCTTAGACCGACATCGGGGCGATCGTCAACTCCTGATTCTGCAAGATTTTCCTGATCCAGATGCGCTCTCATCCGCCTGGACTTACAAGCTGATTGCTCAGAAATACGACATTCAGTGCGAGATGGTTTACGCAGGCACCCTGAGCCACCAGGAAAACGTTGCCCTTGTTAAGCTGACTAACTTACCAGTGCAACGCCTCACCCCGCAAGCGCTCAAGAGCCGGGACTTATCGAAATATCAAGGCTGTGCGTTGCTCGACAACCAGGGAACTACTAGCCAACTGTTACCATCTGTGCAGCAGGCGGGCATTCCCATTACGGTTGTGATTGATCACCACAGTATGCAAGGAGATCTCAACGCTGAGTTTGTGGATATTCGTCCCTACACTCGTGCGACAGCAACCATCCTGACGCAATACCTCCAGGCAGGGCTGCTCAAGCTGGATAGCAATACCAGTGAGCACGTCAAGTGTGCAACAGCGCTGATGCATGGGTTGCGCTCTGATACCAATGCGCTACGGCAGGCAGGCGAAGAAGATTTTTTGGCAGCCGCGTACTTGAGCCGCTTCTACGATGCTCAACTGCTGAATGCAGTCTTGCAGTCATCTCGATCGCGTCAGGTAATGGATGTGATCGAGCGGGCGTTGAAGAACCGCGTTGTGCAGAACAACTTTTCGATCGCGGGGGTTGGCTATCTTCGCTATGACGATCGTGATGCGATTCCTCAGGCAGCAGACTTTCTGGTTACAGAAGAAAACGTTCACACTGCGGTTGTTTATGGCATTGTCCATGATGAAGACGAAGAGTTAGAAGTGGTGGTTGGTTCTCTCCGCACCGATAAGCTCACACTTGACCCAGACGAATTTATTAAAGAAGCCTTTGGTCAAGATGCTCAGGGACGCTTCTTTGGCGGTGGACGATCGCAGGCAGGTGGGTTTGAAATCCCCCTTGGCTTCTTGTCCGGTTTTACCGAAAGCTCTGAATACGCCAAGATGAAATGGGGTGTCTTTGATGCTCAGGTCAAACAAAAGCTGCTGCGTCTAGTAAACCCCGATCAGCATTATCCCAATGGATAAGTGAAGTCGAAGAGAAAGCTGAAGGCTAAACACCCCCTACAGCTTTTCCTTGTTAGTCATCGTTTTACCGTCCCTCTCCAGCCTTGAGGATAGGCTTTCGTCACCAGCAACAAGCGAGTTCTTTAGCCTTTATCCCTTAGCCTTTACCCCTCATCCCTTAGCCTTTACCCCTCATCCCTTAGTCTCTCGCCTCCTATGCCAGCACTCGATCTATACCTCATCCGTCATGGTCTTGCTGGGGAGCACGGAACCTATGCCAATGACGATGAGCGTCCCCTAACTGACGAAGGGTTCCAGAAGACACGACAGATAGCAAAGCGACTCCATGCGCTGTCACTCCAGTTTGATATCATCCTGACCAGCCCACTGGTGCGAGCGCGACAAACGGCAGACCTTTTGCTAGAGGCAAAGCTGGCTCCAACCTTGCAGGTAACACCTGAACTTGCGCCTGATGGTAGTTTGCAGGAGTGGTTAACCTGGTTGCAGGACTGGCGATCGCCCGACACCCAAGCGCTGGCATTAGTAGGGCACGAGCCAAATTTGAGCCTTTGGGCAGAAACACTGCTCTGGGGCAAAACAAACGGCGTGTTAACACTCAAAAAAGCGGGTGTGCTGGGGCTAACCTTGCCGGAACAAACGCCGATCGGCAACAGTACCCTCTTTTGGCTCACCCCGCCGCGTTTTCTGCAATAACGGTGACGTATGGCTGAAAGGAGTAAGCCAGCCTAAACGCCAAACTCAAAACGGTCTGCCGTCTTGCCGCACTCTTCTTTCCTCTCTCGATAAAATTAATGTCTGTTGGAATGGAACGCTTGATGCTGATGTTACGCGCCCTACGATCGCGCAATTATCGGCTTTTTTTCTTAGGACAGGGTGCATCGCTGATTGGCACCTGGATGACACAAACTGCCACGATCTGGCTGGTTTATCACTTAACAGGTTCAGCACTCATGCTGGGCTTAGTTGGTTTTGCCAATCAGTTTCCCAACTTTGTGTTGACTCCCTTTGCAGGCGTGTGGGTCGATCGGTGGGATGGTCGTCGGGCGATCGTCATCACACAAATTCTTGCCATGATTCAATCGCTATCGCTCGCATTTCTGGCGCTAACGGGAACGATTACGGTCTGGCAGATTGTGGTGTTGGCAGCATTCCAGGGCGGCATTAATGCGTTTGATATGCCAGCGCGTCAATCGTTTGTTGTCAAGATGGTCGATCGACGAGAAGATTTAAGCAATGCGATCGCCCTCAATTCGTCCATGTTCAGCAGTGCGCGGTTGCTGGGTCCTGCGATCGCGGGTTTAATCATCGCGGCAACCAATGCTGGCGTTTGCTTTCTGATTGATGGCGTGAGCTACATTGCCGTGATTGCTGGCTTGCTGGCTATGCGCCTGCCGCCTGAACCACCCGTAGTGAGCAAACCAGCCGAAACCCTCTGGTACAGCTTGAAAGAAGGGTTCGATTACGCCTTTGGGCTGCGACCCATTCGTTCCATTCTCTTGCTGATTGCCCTGGTGAGTCTGGTGGGAATGCCCTACATGACGCTGGCACCCATTTTTGCTTCTGAGATACTCCACGGCGGCCCCGAAACACTGGGCTTTTTGATGGCATCGTCTGGGCTAGGCGCGTTAATTGCTGCGGTCTATCTAAGTACTCGACCGAGTGCGCTGGGGCTAAGTAAGCTGATTGCGATCGCCCCAGCCATTTTTGGTAGTGCGCTGATTGTCTTTGCCCTGTCTCGTGTGCTGTGGTTGTCGATGCTGGCATTGTTGCTCCTTGGCATCGGTCTGGTCTTGCAACACACCTCTGGTAATACCGTGCTGCAAACGATCGTTGATGATGATAAGCGCGGCAGAGTGATGAGCTTTTACATGATGGCGTTTACCAGCACTGTCACATTTGGTAATTTAGTGGCAGGCAGTCTGGCTACCCGTATTGGTGCGCCCAATACGCTCTTGCTCGGCGGCATCTTGTGCATTAGTGGCTCCCTTCTGTTTACCAAACAGCTACCGGAAATGCGGCGATCAATGCGACTCATTTATCGACGTATGGGGCTGCTGCCTCAACCTGACTCTTAACGCTCACTCACCGGACATCGTCACCTCGTTGTTCGGTTCCACGGCTCCTCTTTGACCAAGAATCCAGATATGGTCATAGTAGGAGTTATGCAGAAGGGTATGCCAACGACAGGTCTCCCTACGTAGAAGTGAACATTGTGCCTAAATGGTTACTACCAACTTTAAGTGAAATTCTGGCGTTGAACGATCCAACCTGGATGGACTCTTCAGCGCCAGCAGCAACAACGGAGTCGATCGCACCACTTCGATCGCACCGCTCGGCGCTCCAGCGTGTGCGTGCAGAGCGAGAATGGTCTGGGGCGATCGCTGCCTTAAGTCTGCTGCTGCAAAACGTGGTGGCAACGGCTGAAGCGAGTGACGCTGAACCAACGACGCAGGGTTTTGTGCTGTCGGGCCCCCTCCCAGTCATTAGCCATCCTGCCCTGGTTTGCAATTTTTCTACCTGGTCGTTAACGGCAAATCCGCTCCATGTTGCAGCCTGGTTGCCGTTACAACTGCTTCCGGCAAGTGATCAAACGCCTGTCGCTTCCCAGCCAGAAACGACATCTGCCTTACCTTTGTTGCCAGGTGATCCACTGGCAGCCGAGCAATTTTGCCTGGTCTTAACGTCTCGCTTCAGCCTGGTTGTGGTCTTGGGCGAATCGCTGCTGGGCGAACCCGCGTTTATGTTTTCGTTTATGCCAACGGTCGTCGAACAAGCGTGGAATGCGATTCGCCCCCGCATTTTGCTCATGAATTCTGAGCAGATCGAACAGTTAGACGCGCTAGCAGCGCAATTTGCCCCTGTAGCACCAGACTATGCAACCGTAATGCGGTTTAGCCGCTTGATGTTGGCACATTTACCAGAGCCGCTCGAAGAACCACGCAGCGAAAAGAACGAGGGGCAGTCCGTTGCACAGCGCCAAGAAGCAACCAGCAAGCGTCAAGGCGATCGGTTTGACGATCGCAAACACGATCGTAAACATTCTGCGCCATCGCCTTATCAGACGATGCCGTTACCAGATGCTGCCAGTCTGGATGTTGAATTGCTGCAAGCCCTGGCTCATGAGATTCGTACGCCCCTTACAACCATTCGCACCCTTACGCGATCGCTGCTCAAGCGGATTGATCTGCCGCCTGATGTACTGAAGCGTCTGGGCATTATCGATCGTGAATGTAGTGAACAAATCGATCGCTTTGGCTTAATCTTTCGTGCGGTTGAGCTGCAAACTTCATCGTCGCGCCCCAGCAAAATGTCGCTCACGCGAACACCCTTAGCTGAAATGTTCAAGCAAAGCATTCCGCGCTGGCAGCAACAGGCAAGCCAACGACAGCTTACCCTCGACATTGTGCTGCCCCAGAGGATGCCGACTGTTGTGAGCGATCCAATGATGTTAGATCAGGCGCTAACTAGCTTAATCGAACGCTTTACGCGCAGCCTGCCCGTGGGTAGCCATATTCAAGTAGAGGTAGTGCCCGCAGGCAATCAGCTTAAAGTGCAGCTTCAATCTGAAACAGACTCAGCGCCGACAGCGCAAAAGCAGCATCGACCCTTGCTGCGATCGCTCGGACAATTACTCATGTTTCAACCCGAAACGGGCACCCTTAGCCTTAACCTGGCAGTAACAAAAAGCTTATTTCAGGCATTAGGTGGCAAACTCATCGTGCGCGATCGACCCCAACAGGGTGAAGTCATGACCGTCTTTTTACCATTAGAAATGAGCAGTATGGAAATACTGGATGCAGAGCCAAAACTGCTTTAAAGCAAAATTCCCGCTTTCATTACGAGATCGGGAATTGAAAGCATTGTCTATCGAATCTTAATTAGGCAAAAATTGAAGCTGTGTCGAATCTTTTGTTTCATATCTTTATCCGGCTTGGATTCCGATTAACAATGCCTGTAGATAGACACGAAAAAGCGCAGACAGTAAATGTACTGTCTACGCTTTTAGATATCAGTCCTGAGTAGCGACCAGGTTATAGACTAGTCAATCATCTTTTTGACGTTATCTTTCACATCTTCAACCGTGTGACGACCTTCGGCTTCAGCTTGCTTTGCTTGCCCTTCAACTTTGGTTTGAGGATCGCCAGTTACGTTACCAACGCCCTCTTGAATTTTGCCTTCAACGTTTTTGGCAGTTGCCTTAACTCTATCTTCTAAGCTCATAATGATCTCCGTATTTTGTGTTGAAAAATGTACTTTCTGGCTTGGTGAATGTATTGAGTCGTTCACGTCATAACCTTGAGTACAATTACTAATCTACAGGGATCAAGCGGTTTTCCTATCTCCCCCCAGAGGTAACTCAGCACACTCTACGGAAACCTAAGGATAGAGAAAACTAATCTTTCTTGCTCCTCATACCTGGAAATAACAAGTCCCATTCAATACAACGAATGTCTGGCGCTTCTAGAAGCCAAGCAAGTTTTCTTTAACGACTGTAGAGATGGTATCAGAGTATTTTTTAAAGGATTAAAACCCCTCAAAAAACACTGCTTTATGCAGATTCAACGTCCTCTCAGCGGACTGCATCGCAGCCTACTTTTAGGACGGTCGTGCTAGCGCAGCACCAGCGAGTCATTCAAGATCAGCGTCAGGTCCGTGTTCGGTTCAACCACAATGACATCGGCTCGTTTTTTGCCAAAGACTAAGCCACCCAAAGCGCCAGCACCCGCACCAACGAGGATTTTGCCAAGGGTGATACGTCGTCTGCCAGTGACACCAGAGATAATAGTAGCTGCTCCAGCACCGACTGCGGCTCCCTTCAATACAGCGTCCGTATTGGTTCCTGGCACAATTTCTTGAGTTCTGGTGACGACTTCGGAAGTTGCGTCGATCGGCAATACCGTGCCATCCGTTAAGATGATCTGCTGGGCGTAAAACTGAGAACCACCATCAGCGGGTCTTAGTTCGCCTCTAATTTGACTGCCCGATCGCACCAAAAGGTCGCCAGCAGAGGAGCGAATATTTCTGTCCAGCACCAACGTGAGAGGCGTGGTTTCGTTGGGTGAAACGACAACTTTTTCAGCACCGTCATACCGAATCGGCAGCCGTGTTCCAACCGGAATCGCGACTCGACGAGGGGCTTGCTGCGAGGGAAAGAGCTGCGCCACAGTATAAGGAGCAGGGGGTGCAGTGGTAGCGATCGCCAGCGGTGCGATCGCGGGTGTTGTCATTCCTAAAGCAATGACAAACGCCGTTTTAGACTGCCATCGACTGAAATTAAACATAAGTCGCCACCTAAACATATACGCATTAGATACTTTAAAGACTTGGCGAAAGATTGAAAGGTTCCACTGATAAAAGGAAGTCTGGAGTTACAGAAACCTTTAAGGGGGGAGGGTGAAGAGGTTAAGGGGTGGGAGAGTGAAGGAGTGGGAGAGGCAGGGGAGTAAGCGAAGCAGGGAAGGCAGGGGAGCAGGGGAGGAAGAATTTTGAGTTGACTCCAACCACAGCCTTTTGCCTTTTGCCTTTTGCCTTTCCGCTTTTCACCGTCCTTTCAATCGTCTCAGTAGCCAATCAAGCCGAGTTTCTGCTAGCGCCACGTTGTCTTTTGCGTCTCGTGTCAGATCCTCATTAGGTAGGTCAGTGATTTCAGACTGATTGTTGCTGCCGTAGCCGAGTTGGTTGACGGTGACACGTAGGCGATTGGAGAGGAAAATGGCAAGAGCGCGGTAAAACCGTGAGGCAAAACCAATGTCTTGACGCAATTTAGTTGCAAGCTGTTCTCTAGGAATAGAGAGAACCAGAGAATTTTTAGCAGCGGTGACGGTTGCAGAAGGGGGACGGGTATCAATGAAGGACATTTCCCCCACTACTTCGCCGCTGGACAGGATGGCAATTTCTCGATCGTCCATAGCGGCTACCGAAACGCTAAGTTCGCCTTCAAGCAAAATATAAAGGGTGTCGATCGGCTGCCCTTCACGAATCAGCACCGTTCCAGCAACGACTTCTTGCCGGACGGCGGTTTCTAGCACCCAATCAATATCATCGTCGTCCAGCTCGCCTAGAATGAACAGAACTTTCTTCATGCGTTTGTGCGGTGTTTCATGACTACCAGGATAATCGTTTCAACTGCCTGACACATCCTGATTTTGTACGGTTTTACCCAAAGTGAAACGAACCGGATAGACGCTTGACAAAATTCTAGTGGCATTTGCAGGCAGGGTCGAAGCAGCAAGAGGAAATCTTAAACGTCTGCCATCACACGATCGCTGAAAAAAGTTTGCAGAGCGTGTGTAACAGCGTTGGGCTGTTCGAGGTGCAGGACGTGACCACAAGCAGGCATAATCCGCAGTTGAGCGGTAGGACAGCAGTCAGCCATCGCTTGATTAAGCGTACAAAATTTGCGATCGTCCTCTCCGACGAGCAACAGCAGGGGTTGGGTATGGTGCTGCAAGCGTTTCCATAAGGATGGTTGTAACCCGGTGCTGAGGTAGCGCAGCGATGTTGCCAGCAAAGCAGGTTGATTGTGCGATCGCCGCTCTTGCACCTGTATAAAGGTTGGATGGTGACGCAGGGCATGGAATAAGGGCTGACTGTACCAGTAGGATAGAAAGGAGGGAAACGCGGCTTCGATCTGGTCTGCCAGGGCGCGATCGTGTTTCAACCGTGTTGCCCGTTCGGCTTTTGTTTTGAGTCCAGGGGAGGCTGACTCTAGCACCACTTTTGGAAAACGCTGGGGAAAGTGAAGCGCTAAGTACAGCGCCAGCCGACCACCCATTGAGTAGCCAACCAAAAAGCATTGAGGAATATTGAGGTGATTGAGCCAGGAGACGATCGCATTAGCTGTCTGCGGCATTGTGTAAAGAGTCGCTTCACCCTCAACGATCGTGTTGCCATGACCAGGCAAGTCAACTGCAAGGCAGCAAAACTGGTTGGTTAGAGAGGCTATCACTGGATCAAAATCGGCACTGTTGCCCATAAAGCCATGTAAAAACAACACGACTGGCAGTTCACGCTGTCCCTGTACCGTGTAGTGAAACCGATAGCCCATGTCTTGATTAACCTTTTGCCTTCTACCTTTAATTCACGATGAGTTTAAGCACTTTGCCCGCTGGACTGTCCACCCCCTCGCTGCTGCAAACGCTGGCGTTAGTCGCCCAACCAATCGGCTTTCTAGAGCAGTGCGCCCAACGCTATGGCGATACGTTTACAACGCGCGTGTTGGGTTGGCAGTCGCCGCCTGTTGTGTTTTTTGGCGATCCAGGGGCGATCGCGCAAATCTTCACAGCGCCAGCCGGTCAGTTTGAGTTGGGTAAAGTGACCCATGTGTTTCGACCGCTGACGGGCGATCGTTCTCTCATCATGCTAGATGGCGAACGGCACCAGCGACAGCGACAGCTTTTGATGCCACCGCTCTATGGCGATCGGATGCGAACCTATGGTCAACTCATTTGCGATCTGACCCGTCAAGTCATTGCAGACTGGACGTTAGATCAACCCTTCTCGATTCGAGCTTCTACATCTGAAATTTCGCTTCAGGTCATTTTGCGGGTCGTCTTTGGCATGACACCCGGACCGCGTTACTACCAGCTCAAACATTTGTTAAACGCACTGCTGGAGGCGGTGACATCGCCGCTGTATTCCAGTCAATTTTTCTTCCCGGTGCTGCAACGAGATTTAGGGCGCTGGAGTCCGTGGGGTGCGTTCCTCAAACAGCAGTATCAGATTGACAAGCTCATTTATGCCGAAATTCGGCAGCGTCGCGCTCAGTTTGACCCCGATCGCGCCGATGTCCTGACGCTACTGCTATCCGCTCAAGATGAAACGGGGCAATCAATGAGCGACGAAGAATTACGCGATCAGTTAATGACTCTTTTGCTGCTGGGGCATGAAACGACTGCGTCAGCTCTCTCCTGGGCGTTTTACTGGGTGCATGAAGAACCATCAGTATTAGCAAAACTACAGCAAGAGTTAGAGTCATTGGGCAACGCACCAGACCCCGATCGCCTTGCTCAGTTGCCCTACTTAACCGCTGTCTGCAAAGAGTCGCTGCGAATCTATCCGATCGCGCTCATCTCCCAGCCGCGCAAGGTCAAAGAACCTGTGCAGATTGGAGACTATACCTTTGACCCAGGAGCCATTCTGATTCCTTGCATTTACCTGGCGCATCGCCGCTCTCAGACCTATCCTGCCCCAGAGCAATTTCAGCCAGACCGTTTTTTGCAGCAAAAATTTTCGCCCTATGAGTTTCTGCCCTTTGGCGGCGGCTCACGAAGCTGCATTGGCGCAGCCTTTTCGCTGTACGAAATGAAGCTGGTGCTGGCAACTGTCCTCTCTTGCTACACGTTGACCGCCACGACGCAAGGAACCGTCAAGCCAGCACGTCGTGGCATTACGTTTGTGCCCTCTAGCAATTTTCGGCTGACTGCGATCGCCCGCCGCTCTAACGCCAGCGCTGTAAACTCTAGCGTCCAAGACAATGACTGATGGCATCAGGCAAACATCGCTGTCGATGCACTAATCTTCTGGGTCGCCAATCATACTTGGGCTAATGAGCGTAATGTCAAAATCGTCGGGTGGCATCGTCAGGATGGCATCGCGCTTGAGGTAATAATAGATAGCGCGTACTTGTGG
>JBGTJW010000538.1:0-4372 GCA_041744955.1 Stenomitos sp.
TGCCAAAGCTAGCCGATGATCAAAAACGGTAACTATCACTTCGCGATGGCACACCGATGCAGAATTACTTGTGCAAAAGCTGTCGCCAACGATGCAGTGATTGCCTATGAGAAAGCACGAGGTTGGCAGGCAGAGAGCGTGGAGTCGGAGAACCGGGGATGCGATCTAATCTCTCGCCGAGCACATCCAGAAGACCTACAGACTGCCGTTGAAGTACTCTTTATGGTAGTGCCTTTTTGTAAAGGGTGGATAAAATAAGGGATGACCGCCATCTTCATCTCCTATGTCAAGCATCCTTCCCTTTCTGCGTTGTCCCAACTGTGGTGCCGAAGACATCATGAAAAATGGCACCAACCAGACAAGGCAAACAAAACTATAAAGGCTGCGATTGTGGTCGCCAGGTTGTGGAAATTTCCATTGTCTCCCTAAACTCACAAAATTAAGAGTGACAGACCACTAGGCGGCAACTCCTACGTTTACGGTGCTTCAGACTGCGAGCCAGTAATGTGCCAGAGAATTTCCAACAGCAGGTGTTGACTGAGTTAAAGGAGATTAGCCTGCGACTCGATCGCCTGGAAACCGAAGTCGAAAAAATCGACTATAAGTTCGACAGGTATCAAAAAGCGTCTGATCAAGTCGTACGACTCGCCATCATTGCTGCTGCGTCTGTGTTTATGCTCTCACCTGCGCTCCAAGCCTTGGCTCCAGTGATCAGGGCGTTTGTTGTGGGTAATGCCGCCCGTGGCTGAACGATTTCGTACACCAAGAGATTCATGGGAAGTGCGATCGTCCGTTCTGCTTCCGCCGTACAATGCTGGGAGAGATGAACTACTGACGGTAAGCGCTATGCCAATCAAACGCGGTGACTTTGTGCGGGCAGTGAAAGACAAGCTAGAAAACAGCCTGGAGGCACAGGCAAGCGATCCTCGCTTTTCGTCCTACATCTTTGAGACGAAAGGTGAAGTGGTTGACCTGAGCGGCGACTATGCGCTGGTTAAGTTTGGCGCTACTCCCACACCAAATATCTGGCTGCGGCAGGATCAGCTCGAAGCGTTTGCGTAAGCGAATAAGAGCGGGGTGAAGGGCAAAGCGTCAGAATAAGGGGAGGACGTTTTGATCGAGTTGAACGTTTTGAGTGAAAAAGCCAGCGTTTACAGCATGTTTGGTTGATCAGGAACATAGTTGTGAGTTGTTGGCATTGGTTAACCAAACGCTGATCGCCCATTTCTGATCGCTGGCTCTACGATTAGGGCATGATTTGAGAACGCTGCTAGCACCGCTTCCTGGCTCATTGCTTTTAACTCACCTCACTCCTTACCCCTCTCTCCTCTCATGGTTTTAACTCCGTCTACGATCGCCTGTTTTCCACCTCGCGTGACTGTTGTTGGCTCTGGCAACGTGGGTAGCGCTCTGGCACAGCGTCTTGCCGAGAAAAACCTTGCTGATGTTGTGCTGCTGGATGTAGTGGAAGGTCGCCCACAGGGGTTGGCGCTGGATTTAATGCAGGCACGGGGCATCGAGCGGCACGATCGCCAGATTATTGGCACGAATGATTACGCAGATACGGCAAACTCGGATGTCGTGGTGATTACCGCTGGGCTACCGCGCAAACCAGGCATGAGTCGGGATGATCTAATGCTGATCAACGGCAAGATTGTGCTGGAGGTGACGAAGCAGGCGATCGTCCACTCACCCAACACCATCTTCATCGTTGTCACCAATCCCCTTGACCAGATGACGCACATCACCTGGAAAGCCAGCGGACTGCCGATACATCAAGTGATGGGCATGGCTGGTGTGCTGGATTCTGCCCGCTTTCAGACCTTTGTGGCAATGGAGCTAGGCGTTTCAACGAGCGACATTAGCGCGACTGTGTTGGGTAGTCATGGCGACCTCATGGTACCGCTGCCCCGCTATACGACCGTAAACGGCATTCCCATTACAGAATTGATGGACGCTGACACGATCGAGCGGTTGATCGATCGCACCCGTAAAGGTGGTGCCGAAATTGTGGACTTGATGAAAACAGGCAGTGCGTTCTATGCACCAGCCTCCTCTACCTGCGTCATGGTGGAGTCGATTTTGCTCAACAAGTGCCGCATTCTGCCCGTCACGACGTATCTTCAAGGTCAATACGGCTTGCACGATGTTTTTGTGGGAGTGCCCTGTCGTCTCGGCTGTCAGGGCATCGAGAGCGTGCTAGAACTGGATTTAACCGATGCGGAACAATTGGCACTGCATCAATCCGCTGAAGCTGTACGGCAAACCAGCGATCGCGTTGAAGCCTTACTTGCATCAAGCTAATTAAACAACTGAGAGTGTCGGTATGAACAAGATCGATCGCGCCAGTATTCTACTCGCCAGCCTGTTGCTGGGGCTAACCTTGTCAGCTACTTGTTCTACGGTTGCCACTGCCCAACAAGTGCCGGATTTTGTCAAACAGGCAAGCGCTTCTGCGATTAGTGAACGCCAGATTCGCGACATTTTTAACGCGATGGCAAAAGCGACGAAGCAGCGAGATGTTAATGGCATCGTGAAGTACATGGCTCCTAAGATTGCCATCAAGATGACTCTACAATTAGGCAGCGGTTCTCAACAGCTCAGTCTGACACGAGAAGAGTACCGTCAGTATCTTGAGCAGGGTTTTGCACTGGTTCAAAGTTACAACAGCCAGTACAAAAATCTCAAGATTCAGATTGCGTCAAACGGTCAAATGGGAACAGCAACCTACACGCTTGTAGAAGAAGCAACTCTAAAAGGACAACCAGGAAGATTGGCATCAACCTCTCAAGAAACGGTCAAATTTGAGCGCATCAAGGGACAAATTTTGGCGACAGCAGTGACCAGCACTTCAACGATCGTGGTGAAGTAGAAGCGGTGAGTGGCTAGCTGCGATCGCGTCCATTGCAGCCCTCAATCATTTGTGAACACGAGACCTCCGATTTCTTTGAGAAGGCAGAGGTCTGACCAGTCAAAATCTTTTCTGTGGACGATCGCAATTGACTAAGCCTAAAAGTAAGCAACTGTTCGTTCAAGCAGCACAGATCGGTGGGCTGACAATCCTGTTTTGTGGACAAGCAATGGCGTTAAACGCTGTGGCAGCAGACCTTGAGCACAGCCAAGTGTTTCAATTACCGTTGCCAAAGCCAACAGCAAAATCTGTTTCGATTTCAGAAGCAGATGCCAACACAATTGAGACCTGGCTGATGGGAGACCTTCGGAATGTCATCTTTGGAGTAGGGTCGATCTTCCCTAGCCGTAGAAAAGTAGTGTTAGCCCAACCGAGTGCAAAGGTGGAGTTAGCCAAAATTGTGGCAAGGCAGGATTTGCCCCCCAGACTACGAGTTTACGCTCAAGAGATCCTTGTTGAAGCAGGTCAAGCGGCAGATCCGACACTTATAGAGGTTTACTGCCAGACCATGCAAAGTGTTGAAGGAAGACTTTACTATGATGTATGGGGATTACCTAGTGAAGGAGCCTTTGCTTTCGGAAGGACATTAGTTGGCTATGGTCAAGCGGCACTACCTTGCCTGTCTCATTTACTCGATAATAACAATGAGTTACTGTATGGCTCCAGTGAGTGGAGAGCTATTAGTGATATGTATAGACATTATCGAGTGTCTGATTTAGCAGCTTACTTCATCACTCAGATACTGCACATTCACTACAACGACGATCCCAATCCTGCTGTGCGTGATCAATCGATTCAAGCTTTACGCCAACGGTTGGCGACTTCCCTTCAGGGTGCTAGTGAAGCACAGAGTAGCTCTACAAAGCCGAAACAATAAATGATGTTGATGATTTCTTTGAATAGGATGATCGTTCATCGCTGCCCGACAAATGTCTTTTCAGCGGGACCCGTCATATAGAGGCGATCGTCTGCTTCAGACCATTCTATTTGCAGCAAACCACCTGGCAGCTCAACAGTGGCACGACGATCGCACTTTCCATTCAAAACACCTGCAACCAAAGAAGCACAAGCACCTGTCCCACATGCCAGCGTAATGCCAGCACCTCGTTCCCAGACGCGCATTTTGAGGTAATCCGATCGCACCACTTGAACAAATTCTGTGTTGATCTTCTTCGGAAAAACGGGATGCGTTTCAAACTGAGGCCCAAGCGTTTCTAGGGGAATCGCTGCCACATCATCGACAAACGTAACGCAGTGGGGGTTGCCCATATTGACGCAAGTCACCTGCCAGGTTTTGCCAGCCACCTCTAGCGGTTGATTCACCACTTTCTGATCGGCTGCTGCCAGCGTTGTAGGAATTTCGGCTGCTAACAAACGAGGTTTGCCCATATCAACGGTGATCAAGCCATTTGCTTCTAGCCTGGGGGTAATCAACCCGCCTAGCGTGTGAATTTTGTAGGA
>JBGTJW010000539.1:0-4186 GCA_041744955.1 Stenomitos sp.
TCAGCCTATCTACACGATGGCGAATCCGAAAAGCCCTTCACGATTTCAGCCTTGCAGGGAGCCGCGATCGCGCCAGGTGGAGCACCTAAAGTGAATGTCCAGCAGCTTTATACCTGGACAATCACTGCACTCTCCGCACCTGTAGCAGCATGGCTAGAAGCATGGCTCAACGCTCCACCTCAAACCATTGAGTTGCGTGGTGCACCCTTACAGATTATCGATTGGGGTCTAGCCAATCCTCATCCATCTCATCCTCCCACCACCTATCAGCAACTCTTTGAAGCCCCTGTGCCAACGTCCCCCACGATCGCCCTTTCCTTCGTCTCCCCAACCAGCTTTCGTCGCCGCAAAAATCACTTTCCCCTCCCTGTCCCCACCAACCTCTTTCACAGTTACCTGAGGCGATGGAACGATTTTTCTGGTATGGCATATGACCAGGATGCTTTTCTCGATTGGGTCGAAGACTCAGTTATCATCCTGCGACATCACCTCCAATCAATCAAAACGGTAGCTGGTAAACGAGGCTCCGTCACTGGGTTTACGGGCGCGATCGAGTTGGGGCTAACCAAAACTGCCCTAGCAAAACCAGACTATGTGCAACTCTTTATGGCGTTGGGACGTTTAGCTCCTTATAGTGGCACCGGGCACAAAACGACCTTTGGCTTAGGGCAGACCCACTTGGGTTGGACAACTGCATCAGAAGCACCCCAACTCACTATGCAGAACTTACTGGCACAGCGCATTGCTGAACTGACTGAAGTATTTAAAGCGCAACGCAAGCGAACAGGTGGCGATCGGGCAACGAACACTGCCGAAACCTGGGCAACCATCCTGGCGCGACGGGAAATGGGTGAATCCTTACCAGCAATTGCCGAAGATCTGGAGATGCGCTACGAGACCGTTAAAACCTACGTAAAACTGGCCAGAAAGGCGCTCCAGGTAGAATGAGAGTGCCCGTCTGATAATGAGTCTTCAGTCTACTGTTTCCTTCAGGATAAAAGAGTTGTTCTAATGCTGCCTCTAGGTTTAGCACTGTCACATCCTGGTTATAAGTAATCCGATGGGCATTACTCTTAAACCAGCGAGATAGCCCGGTAGCTAGCTATATGACATTGAAATTGCCATCAGCCCAGGGCCGTTGAGCGATCGCCTCCGCATCATTGGATAGGTGCTGATACATTTGGCAACTCATCCCACTGATAAATGTTGACCCCGACGAGCAGGGCATCCCGGCTCATAGAAACAGTGGCTGCAAGTAAACTCTTCCCACTAGATGGCACAAAATTCAAGGGCAAGCCATTGCGTGATGGCAATCTTTGGGCTTTTGAGCAGTGAGAATGGAGCGATTGCTCATTCATTAAACTTTTGATCATGACCTGCTTCCGGGTCAAACACGACATAAAACTCTCCTTTGGGCAGCCGCCGTTGAAGAAAGCGCACATGGTCTTCCGCATCAGATTGGTTGTAGGCGCGTGCGATCGTGCGTGGCATTCCTTTAGGAAAGGCTGCCACGATTAAGTATGGGCAGTATTGAGCAGAAGGGTTTTGCTGGGTCATTTTGCCTCTAGACTAAAGTTTTTAAATCAGTTTGCATCAATGTGATGCATTAAATTATAATTGCATCGTATCGCATCAATCAACTGTGGTGCACAGCACTAGAAGTAAGCTTTGAATGAACAGTTATGAAAGACAAGATAAAGTTGTGGCAGATCGCGTCACTGTGGACATTGAAGGATTACGCGAGGAGATTGAAGTGGCTTACTCTGAAAATCCACTGTGGGAAGAGCTGTCTCTTTCGCAGAAACTTCGTCGCCTCATTCAGGAACGGTTGAATGAAATCAAGCAAGAGCGTGCTGCCTCGGCTGACCCAGGTGCAAAGTAGAGCTACTGTTTGAGTGCTGTGTCAGCGAACGCTGACTAGCGACGCATCTTTTTCTTTTAGAATTACTTAGTGCATTAGTTCTGTCTGAAAGCAATGAATCAACCTGATTCTGATCCACAAGAGAAGGCCGAAACTTCTCTGAAAGAGCATTGGCTTCTCGATGAACTATCAGCAGAAGCTCGGCGAAAGTTAGAGTGGGCTGGCAAAATTCGTGATGCGCGTTCAGATGGTAGCAGAACGCTCGAAAATCAGTTGATTCAAGAGGCTGCAAAGGATTTAGAGTGCCATCCCAGGACAATTACTCGCATGTTGAGTGCTGTTGAGACTGATGGGCTGATTGCGCTAACAAGAAATTCGCGATCGGATAAGGGAGAAGCACGCTACATTTCAGAACCGTGGCGTCACCTCGTTGTTGAGCTGTATGAACGAGGAAACAAATATAGCCGACGCACCAATCGGCATCAGATTTGGCTACTAATTCAAGCTATCACCGCCAAGCTTGAATCAACTGAAGCTTCAACGGATGCATCTGTCAAAGCTCTCTTTGATTGGACTGCAAGCAAACTCGGCTCTGGTGAAGAAGCTCATACCAGTGTCTTAAACAAAATTCTTAAAGCGATTAGAGAAGAAGTGAGCGCTGGCGAGATGAATCCTCCCAGATCTCATGTTGCTATCTATAAAATTTGGAGAGCCTACTCCGAAGCCAAAAATAAGAAAGCACGGCATCCGGGGCAGGGTCCAGTGAAAGTGATCAAAACAAGCGATGGAGACATAACGGTTGATCGAAGCAACAAGGTGCTCCAGATTGATCACACCCCACTAGATGTTTTGGTCGTTGACCAGAATGGCGAGGAAATTGGCTCTCCGTTCTTGAGTGTTGCGGTTGATAGTTACTCAGGTTGTATCGCTGGCTATTATTTAGGGTTTAGACAACCAAGCTCTCTAGAGGTTGCGCTTGTACTACGTCACGTCATCCTGCCCAAACAGTATGGAGCGGAATATGAACTCCAGGAAAAGTGGGAAGTCCGTGGAGTGCCTGAATATTTGGTGACCGATCGCGCCAAGGAATTTAAGTCTCAGCACTTGAGACAAGTTGCTAATCATCTAGGCTTTAATCTCCGGTATCGATTTATGCCTGAACAAGGGGGCATTGTTGAATCCGTTTTTGACAAGTTGAACAAGGAGCTTAATTCACGGCTTCCAGGATACAAAGGCTCCAATGTTCAAAAGCGACCGAAAGATGCAGAAAAATATGCCAGCCTGACGATCGAAGAATTAGAGAAGATATTGGTACGTCACTTTGTCGATCATGTCAACCAACATGCTTACCCAGGCGTTGCTCAAACTCGCGCCCAGCGGTGGGAAGCGATGATGGTAGAACCTCCAAAAATTCCTGAAGAGCGAGATCTTGACATCTGCCTCCTGAAACAGAACAAACGCCCTAAGGTGCAGAAATTCGGCACCATTCAGTTTGAGGGGGAAATTTATAAGGGTAAATGCCTATTGGACTATGTCACGAAGAAGGTTGTAGTCCGATACAACCCCGCCAATATTATTCATCTTCTGATCTATACCTGTGAGGAAAATGGACAACCGGGAAAATTGGTCGGGACGGCAAAAGCAAGAGACCTAAAAGAGGAGCGATTGTCTCTCAAAGAGCTAAAAGAGCGGAAGCGCAGACTGCGTGCAGGTGTGAAAGCACTTGATACAAGCTCCATCCTTGCTGAGAGGCTGGCACTCAACCAATTTTCAGAAGAGAAAGTTAGAGAAACCCGGAAACAGCGCCGTCAGAAAGAGCACGATCGCACTGGGCGTTCCTCTGGCTTGTCAAATGTTGTGGAGTTTAAGCGACAAGAGGAAGCTGCTACCAAAGCCACTTCTAATACCGATTCTGCTTCAGCCATCGATCCAAATCTTGGACGTAAGCGATTTAAGCCATCGGGAGCAGCCAAGGTAGCCGTCTCAAACTGGAACGAACATTTGCAGGACAACTGGTAACTTACTATGGCACAACCAGAAGCACTTCCAATTCCACAGCCTACGTCTCCTCTTACACGGCCTAGTGTAGAGGCTGAAATTGAGCGAATTAGTACTGGTAGCCCGTTAATCACAACTAAGCGTGATGAGGATTTCTATCTCTGGCTCAGCAATCAGCGGGACTCAAAGGGTGTGACCAAAATCTGATGTATGTCAGTAGAGCTGTTATCCTTTTATTAGGGCTATTAGGAGACAAGGAAGATTAGGGGATGCCAGCCTCAATAACTGCCAGAGATACAGATTTTGTCACAGTTGAGATCAAAATTC
>JBGTJW010000540.1:0-6065 GCA_041744955.1 Stenomitos sp.
CGGTCAAACAGATCGGACGACGAATTAAGCTATCGGGGGCGCAATGGGAGAAAGGCAACGTGCCGCAGGTGCTTCAGCATCGCTCTGCCTATCTCAATAGAGAATTCTCAAAGTGAGTCTTGCAAGACTGGGATGCACTCAAGAGCGATCGTCTGAGCAAAAAAGGCAATCATCCGAGTTCAAAGCTCGGTGTTTTGAGCGTTGAGGTGCAAGTTTCGAGCAAAAAGCTCGATCGTTCCTATTTCAAACAGCATCGTTCAAGTTCTGAGAAGGATTGCGTCAGGTCTCAACTGTGTCGGTGTTGAAGCATGGAGCAGGGTGATAGCTCTGCTGTCAATGTAGGATGAAAGAGTCATTCAGCATGGGGTGATGCAGATGGAATTCCAACCAAGCGATCGTACGTTCTTACAGGATGCTGAACTTTTGCAGGATGCTGAGGGTCGTTTGCGGCGACTCTCGCCGGAGCGCTTGCGGGTCGTGAGCGACTTCTTAACATATCTGGAAGAGCGAGAAGAAAACGAAGCGACAGCAGAATTGCTTAATCTTCCTGGCTTTGAGGCTGCCTTCCGTGAAGCAATAGAAGAGGCGGAAGCGGGAGAAGTCGTACTATTTAGCCAAGTTCGACGACATGTATGACTTGGTATTGACTCGTAAAGCTCAGAAGTTTTACGAACAAGTTGATGAGTCTCTGGCTGAACGCCTCAATCGCTGCTTTGATCAACTGCAAGAAAATCCCTACATCCATCCGAACATTAAGCGACTCAAAGGCTCCTTAACTGGTTGTTTTCGCTACCGAATTGGTGATTGGTGCGTAATGTATCGAGTTGATGAGACACAGCAACGCCTTACGGTGCTACTCATTGCTCATCGGAGTGAGGTGTATCAGTAACCAACTGACAAAAGGCGATCGCACTTTCCCATCGCGCCTTAAAATCAGGAAATGCAAAAACCGCGATCGTCCGTCGAAATTCCTGCCTGTACCTGGAGCCGTCCCATCGGTTTGGGCTGGGAAAAACCATATACCGTCCGCTATACCAGCAATTTAGATGATGGTCCCTGGCATGGGATGCCGCTGGGTGGCTTTGGTGCAGGCTGCATTGGGCGATCGCACTGTGGTGACTTCAATCTCTGGCATATTGACGGTGGTGAACACGTCTTCAAATCTATACCTGCCTGCCAATTCAGCGTCTTTGAGCAGGTTGGGGAGCAAACTCAGGCGTATGCCCTCTGCACAGAGCCGCCAGAGGATGGAACGCTAGGGGCATGGCAGTGGTATCCAGCGAGTGGGGAGGCAGAAGGCAGAAGGCAGAAGGCAGAGGAAGCAGAAGAGGCTAGGGGTACAGGGGAAGAAACTCAAAATATCTCCTTCGGAGACGCTTCGCGAACAAAACTTGAAACTCAAAACTCTTCCTCCCCCTCTCATACTGGCACCTATCATGCGCTGTATCCTCGCAGTTGGTTTGTCTACGAGAATGTCTTGCAGGCAGAGCTAACGTGTGAGCAGTTTTCGCCGATTTGGGCGCATAGCTACCAGGAAAGCAGCTATCCAGTAGCAGTGTTTCAGTGGCAGGCGCACAACCCCACTGACAAACCCATCACCTTGAGCATTATGCTGACCTGGCAAAACATGGTGGGCTGGTTTACCAATGCGCTGAAGTCGCCAGACGTACAGTTGCGGGACGATGGCAGTCCGTTTTATGACTATCAGCCGCGTTTAGGTGAAAGCGCAGGAAACTTCAATAGCCTGACAGGTGATGAGCAGCGGATCGGGGTGGTGATGGGAAAGGATAAAGGCGAAAGTCTAAAGGATAAAAACGCAGAAACCTATCCTTTAGACTCTAGCCTTCAGCCTTCAGAGGGCGATGGTCAGTGGGCAATTGCTACTCATCTCAACCCCAACCTCTGCGAAGTCTTCTACCACACACGCTGGAATCCCGCTGGAGATGGCGCTGATCTGTGGAAGACGTTTGCTGAAGATGGGTCGCTGATGGATTTGGATGACGAAACGCCAGCAGTGGCGGGGGAACAAATTGGAGCGGCGATCGCCGTTCGGTTCACCTTGCAACCGGGTCAAACCCGCCAGATTCCCTTTGTGCTGACGTGGGATTTTCCGGTGACGGAGTTTGCTCAGGGCATTGAGTATTTTCGGCGCTACACCGATTTTTTTGGACGCAATGGACAGAATGCGTGGTCGATCGCTCGGACTGCACTCAAGCATCATCAAACCTGGCGCGAAAAAATCCAGGCATGGCAGCAGCCGATTCTAGAGCGTGATGATCTGCCCAATTGGTTCAAACTGGCGCTGTTCAACGAGTTGTATAACCTGACGGATGGCGGGACGCTATGGAGTGCAGCCGATGAACGCGATCCCGTTGGTCAATTTGCTGTACTGGAATGCATCGACTATCGCTGGTACGAAAGCCTGGATGTGCGACTCTACGGCTCCTTTGCGCTGTTGATGCTGTTTCCCAAGCTCGAAAAAGCGGTCATTCGTGCGTTTGCCAGAGCCATCCCTGCCAGCGACGATCGCACGCGGGTCATCGGCTACTACACGACGATCGGCTCCGAAAGCCCAGCAGCACTCCGCAAAATCCCAGGCGCAACCCCACACGATCTGGGCGCACCCAACGAACACGTCTGGGAGAAAACCAACTACACCAGCTATCAAGATTGCAACTTGTGGAAAGATCTGCCCAGCGATTTTGTGCTGCAAGTGTATCGCGATTACTTGCTCACAGGTGCAACCGATGTGGAGTTTCTCGCCGAATGCTGGGAGGCGATCGTCCAAGCTCTCACCTACCTCAAAACCTTCGATTTGGATGGTGACGGCATTCCCGAAAACTCCGGTGCGCCCGATCAAACCTTTGATGACTGGAAGCTGCAAGGCGTGAGTGCCTACTGTGGGGGGCTATGGATTGCAGCGTTAGAGGCAGCAATTGCGATCGGGAAGATTTTGGAGGAGGCAGAAGGCAGAGGGCAAGAGGCAGAAGGGCAGAGGGAGCAGCGGGAGGTTAATCTTTCATCCTTCATCCTTCATCCTTTATCTTCCAGTGCCAATCCTGGCTCGACCAATCCCGCTCCGTCTACCAGGAAACGCTCTGGAACGGTCAGTATTACCGCATCGACAGCAACAGCGGCTCAGATGTCGTCATGGCAGACCAACTCTGCGGTCAGTTCTACGCCCGACTGCTGGGGCTACCTGATGTAGTGCCAGACGAATGTGCCAGAACGGCGCTACAAACGGTCTACGATGCCTGCTTCGTCAAGTTCAATGAATATCTTGCCTCCGGTGCGCTAAGTGCCCAAACGTTTACCTCTGTGCAGGAAGCAAGAGCGGCTGAGGAGGAGGGAGGAGAGAAGAGAGGAGAGAGGAGAGAGGAGAGAACCTCAAAATTCCCCAGTACAACGGCGCAAAGCGTTACTCAGAGCACTTTCCCCTCACCCCTCACCCCTCACCCCTCACCCCTCACCCCCATCGGCGCTGCCAACGGTGTTCGTCCAAACGGTGCCCCTGAGAATCCCAACGCGACCCATCCCCTGGAAGTCTGGACAGGCATCAACTTTGGCTTGGCGGCGTTTCTCGCACAGATGGGGATGACGGAGGAAGCGATGCAAATTACAGAAGCTGTGGTGCATCAAATTTACGAGAATGGGCTACAGTTCCGCACACCGGAGGCAATTACGGCTAGCGGTACGTTTCGTGCCTGTCATTACCTACGAGCACCAGCCATTTGGGCAATTTACAGAGAACTGGCGATCGCAAACCCATCCATAACCTCTGCAAATAGCTAAGCGGTTCTAAAGCTGCGGACATAGTTAAAAAGCTGAAGGCTGATAGCTGATGGCTAATCGCTTTAAGAGATGGTCGGTTGATTGCCTGCGTCTACCTGTGGCGGCTCAATCCTGGTGCGATGCCTTGGTGGCACTCTCACTTGATGGGGGTCAAGGAAATCGATTAAATCGATCAGTTTGCTGTGAATCAATACAAGTCTTGCCAAATCAACTTTTGAGGCATTTGCAATCGTGTCAATATCGTCTCTTAGCTTTGTAAACCAACCCGCAAACTCTGGCTCACTTATCTTCTTTACAAACGTTGCATAACCGATGCAGTCATAGCCAATCACTTCGCTATTAGAGCGAGGCACTGTCATAATTTCCCCAATCGCCCGCTGTTCGCCATTAAAGAGGCGAAAATTGCTTCCAGGTTTGTCGCTTCCAAAGGCTCGATTGATACTGACTAGAAGTTCACTCAAGCGACGATTTCGGTCTAGATCACCCAAATCTAAAAACTGAATTTCTCGGCGTAGAATTTCTACCCAGCCAAGATACTCCGCCACAACATAGAGGGTGTTGTAAAGAGCATAATTTTGTGCGGAGGGTGATTCACGGTAGAAATACTCCAAAAATCGTTGCTGGTGGATATTGTACAGACGGCTTTGCAGATCGATCGCCGATCGCAATAAAGGATCGCGGTATTTAGACATTAAAGTAGCCGTCTGAGCTTCACGTGATGCGGCTTCACGTTGCTTTGTCAGTCGATCATTTAAGCGGGTAATACGAGTTTGACCGTAAATGCTGATAATCGCGCTAATAATCGCAACAATGGCAGCAATGGTCGCGGTAATAACTTCAGGCTTCATCGCTTCAATAGCTTCGATCGTCACTTGCATCTTACTAAATCTTGTCTAAATCACCTTAGAATCTTTGCTGCCAGATATTACGTCAGTAAGACCACAAAGAGCTTCAGCCGCATGACAACCGCTATACAATAAATCTATTCCAACCTTTGAGCCGATGACTGCTTCATCTAGCGCCACTGGATCAGCCCTCACCCTTCCTGACCACACGCAATTGCCAGAGTCAGACGGTACGTTTGTGAAAAATTTTCAGGAGCATCCCCAAAGTCTCTTACTGACTGACTCCATTCAACCTGTGCTCGATCGACATCATTCCGATGGTCAGTACGCGATCGGGCAAGACTGTGGCATTTATTGGCGCTTGACTGACCCACCTGAACGAGGAGCCGAAGCACCGGATTGGTTTTATGTGCCTAACGTGCCGCCCACGCTAGATGGCAAGATGCGACGATCGTACGTGCTATGGCAAGAATATGTCGCCCCGTTAATCGTGCTGGAGTTCGTGTCTGGTAGTGGTGCAGAAGAGCGCGATCGCACTCCGCCATCGCAAGGGCAAGTCGGCAAGTTTTGGGTCTATGAGCAGGCAATTCGGGTGCCCTATTACGGCATTTATGAAGTTGAAAAAGCGCAGGTGGAGGTCTATCACCTGGTTGATACTGCTTATCAGCAAATGACACCGAACGATCGCGGACATTATCCAATCACGCCGTTGGGTGTTGAACTCGGCATCTGGCAGGGACGCTATCAGAACGCCGAATTGCCCTGGCTCCGCTGGTGGGATGCAGAGGGTCAGCTATTGCTGTCAGGCGATGAACGGGCAGAACAACAAAGCCAACGAGCAGACATGGAGCGACAAAAGCGCGAACGGCTTGCAGAAAAGCTACGATCGCTCACTCCTGAACAACTAAAGGCGCTGGGCATAAACCCAAACCTGCTTGATTAGGCGATCGCCAACTCTGCTTGTTCCACTTCTACCTCTTGCAGTAACCGCTCGATCGCCCGATCAATCAGATCCAAGCCTTGCTGCACGTTCTCGATCGTACTCAATTGTCCCCGCAGGTCAGCCGCACCCGTAAAACTTTTGGCGTACCAGGTCATGTGTTTGCGTGCCTGACGCACCCCGCGATCGCCCTTATATTCCCACAGCATATACAGATGCTCACGCGCACACTGGAGGCGTTCGACAGGCGTTGGCGTTGGCTTGAGGATGCCAGTCTTCAAAAACTGATCGACTTCGCCCACTAGAAACGGGTAGCCCATCGTGCCACGCGAACACATCACGCCATCGGCTCCGGTTTGCTCCAGGCAATTGACGGCAGCTTCCACTGAGAAAATATCGCCATTGGCAATCACCGGGATGGACAGGATTTCCTTTACTTTGGCGATCCATTCCCACTTTGCGTTGCCGTTGTAACCCTGCGATCGCGT
>JBGTJW010000541.1:0-4798 GCA_041744955.1 Stenomitos sp.
AAACAGTCCGTCTCCCCACAAGGAACTCGATCCACAACCAGATTATCCTTGAGCTGATAACGATGAAAAGTGAGATCAATGCCATTTCGGAGTTCAATGTCTCGCTTGTAGCCCTTCCCTAATACCGATGGACATATGGCAATGCGATCGCCTGCATCCTGAGGGTCAGCTTGCTGTGCCTGTTGACGGCTCATTTGCCAGAGGTTATTACAACCCATGTCAGAAATCACACTGACCATATCAAGATCGCAGCTAGATAGAGGACTTCAAAATATTGAGCTACAGTAGCACACTTGAGAATAGTTAGCAATAGAAAAAGTTTTGGATGTCAGAAGCCTCAACGGTGTCATGCCATTGACGTTTACAGCGGCTTTCAGACGAGTGCTACACAGGTAAAGTCTCTAGATTGAGGCAAAACAGGCGATTCGTAAGCCATACACAAAGGAAAATTGCTGTAAGTGCTTCCATAAAGAGGCAAATTTGCTTACAATAGCCTCACTATTTTGTTGAGAAGACTTCTCATGTCGTCACCATCCGGACTCACGACCCGCAACCTGACCCTGGGTTATGAAACCAGCACCATTGTGCGAGATCTAACTCTGGCAATTCCTGCTGGGCAAATTACGGTATTAGTTGGTGCGAACGGATGCGGCAAATCAACCTTACTGCGCGGGTTGGCACGGTTGCTGAAGCCAGCTCAGGGAGCCGTTTATTTGGATGGGAAATCGATCGCGCAACGCTCAACCAAAGCAGTGGCTCAACAATTGGGTTTACTGCCTCAAAGCCCCGTTGCACCTGAAGGCTTAACCGTCAAAGAACTGGTGTCACAGGGGCGCTATCCCTATCAGAATTGGCTACAGCAGTGGTCTACTCAAGATGAGCAATATGTGCAACAGGCATTAGAAATTACAGATTTAGTCGAATTGGGCGATCGTCCCCTTGATACCCTTTCCGGCGGACAAAGACAGCGTGCTTGGATTGCGATGACCCTCGCCCAAAACACCCAGATTTTATTATTAGATGAACCAACTACCTTTTTAGATCTCGCCCATCAAGTTGAAGTACTCGATCTATTGCATCATCTCAATCAGCAACAGGAACGCACCATTGTCATGGTGTTACACGACTTAAATCAAGCTTGTCGTTATGCTGATTATTTGATTGCCATTCAAGCAGGACAAGTTTTTGCAGCAGGTGAACCGAAAGCCGTAATTACAGAAGACACGGTAAAAGCAGTGTTTAACTTGCAATGCCGAATCTATCCTGATCCGATCGCGGGTACACCCATGTGTATTCCAATGATCACAAAAACGAAAAGAGACTTAAACAGAAAGTAACCGTTGCACAACCGATGTTTGGGAAGTCCTCAACGCCATCTTTTACGTGCTGGTAGCAGGGTGTCAATGGTGATCTTTACCAAGAGACTTCCCCGCTATATGGCAACGATGGCATAAGGGTTTCAGCTTATCCCGAACTCAGGTTTGATTACGTTGAAGGAGCGCATTATTGAGCTAGAGGCATTGATATCTCGCTTTCGAGCTGTTCCTAAAATTGTGGAAGGCAACTATCGAGCCATTGCTTCCTTACAACGCCACCTTGGTACTCCAAAGGTTCATGAAAATGGACACCACAAAATCCCTCAGCTTTAGAAGGTAGGCTTCTCTTCCATTGGGTATGCCCGATGGTTTGTGCTAAGGATCAAAAGCTGAGTGAGCCAGCGATGCCTGAAGTAGCGACGTATGAACGTTAAACCCGATCGTGAAAAGGATAACGGCAGGTTTTCAATCTGGGATTGGTGTGGAAGTCTTGGTAGTGGCTTATAACAGCAGTTGCAACGGCTTCAATCGGCTTGATGGCTTCAATGGGATGAGAAAGACAAGACGCATGGCTCTTCAATCGGAGCAAGCTGTAGCCAGCATTTTTTGCATTGGTATGACAGCCGGTCAGCCAAAAGCACTTAGAGCTGCTGCACATTGTTTAGTGGCGATCGATCCATGTTAGGGCGTGGTCTAAGTTTTATGACCGCTTCCCTGGACTTGGGAACCAGTGTTGCTGCCAAACGTTCTTTAAGGAATCACCCGATCGCCCGTTGAATTTAAGCTTGTCTGCTGCAAGTCTGTCCAATGAAACGTCGTGCGATCGTTACTTTGTTTAAGTCAATTCCATGAAACGCACTCTTACTCTTAGTTTTTTAGCCTGTTTGGTCTTTGGTAGCGCCACTTCCTTGTTTTTCTTGCCCACACAAATGCAGGTAGACAAAGTGGTTGCTGCCAGTCCATCAATCACTTCCAAGCCTGTACCGAAGCCCAGACCAATCCGCGATATCTTCTACCTGAGCGATCGCTTTGGCTTTCGTCTTGTGGCTCCCAGTGATTACATCATTACACCCTCCGAAACCAAGCCAGCAACACCAGACCCGTTAGACGTGTTGGAACTGTGGCAACAAGCCGATTTTGTGAACCGCACGTCTCTACCTGAAACGCCTCCTATCATTAGCTTTACTGTTTACAACAATGCTAAACGGTTGCCGCTTACCCAATGGAAAGGTGAACTGAGCCGGAAGGACGATCGTCCGCTTACTGTGGCTGGGCAAGCTGCGATCGCTTATACATCTACCGGGCTGTACGAGTCTGATAATGTGCTTTTCAGCAGCCCGGATGGACGGTATGTTTTCCGCCTGACGGCAGGATATATCGATGCCAAAGCGCCAATCCGACAAACGTTTCGAGACGTTCTTGCCAGTTTCACCTTTGATGTTAGTCCTGATTCCACTGCCTCAAAATGGCGGATTAACTACAGCCGTTTGCAACGTCTTTTAGCAACCAAAGACTGGCAGGCAGCCGATATTGAGACGCGAGCTATTCTTCAACGGTTAGCCAGACCGCAAGGCGATTTATTGTTCAGCAGCAAAGAAGTTCTGCCTCGCTTGCCGTTGGCAGACCTGAAAACCATTGATACGCTCTGGTCAAAGGCTAGCGGTGGGCGCTTTGGCTTTAGTGCTCAACAACGGCTTTGGCAACAAGTAGCAAAAGGCTCTAAGAATGCCAAAGTACAAACAGAACGCTTTGCTCAAAGAGTGGGATGGCGCAGAAACCAGCCTTTGCCTCAAAACAATCCCATTGGTATGGAGCTAAGTGGCACTCTATGGCGCTTAGACACGGAACTAAATTACACAAACGCCGCACCACCGGGGCATTTTCCCTGGGCGGGTGTCTCCTCCCACTTATTGGCTGATTTGCTGAACGATCGCTCGCAGGGCTGTGGTAGTTGCACCATTGATGCCATGTACCTGTCTAACGATCGCTATGAAGTCTATCTGCCTGCGCTCTTTGCTCGCTTCAAAGCTATTAAATAACATCAATCTAGTAGGGGTCGATTCCCCACTGCTCTGCGGCGAAACGTCTGGCTCGCAAGCTACTGAGAGGTCTGCTCGGCTTTGTGCTCGTAATAGTGAGAGATGTGTTCATAAACATGACTGGGAAATTGCAACTCTTGGTAGACATTGCAGGCATCCGGATCATCAGCATTGGGGCAAATGGGAAAATCTTGCTGCTGCTGCCACTCTAGAATGCGATCGCGTTTCGGTGGGTTATAGTCTTTCCCCTCTACCTGTAACGCCAACGCTTTTGCCTCAGCCTCACTGATAGCTTTGTCTTTCTGCAACCACTCAATTAATTCCGCTTCTTCAAGAAAGTGGTGCGCCACCATCGCAAACGTGAGCCGTCCATAATGACCAATATCGTTTCCCTTTTCCAGGGCATCCAGCAGATGTGCCATCATCTCGCTTTTTCGTAATTCTTTCAGCGCCATTGAGAGTACTCCTGGTCTTACAACATCGTTCTTTTCTGTTGTAGTATCCGGTGCAAAAAAAGCCCTCCATCGGAAGGCTTGTTGTAGTTCTAATATACTTAGGCAGTTTCAGTTTTATGGTGGTGATGCAACCAGCGCCAGCCCAGCGCTAATGCACGCACTGCCATGAAGAGCGTGAGTGCGAACCAGAGCCAATGATTGCTGTGGCGATACCAGGCGACGATCGCGCTCACTAGACGCAGAGAATCTTTGTCGCTCAATCAACTAAAGACGGGTATTCCGATGCAGCACAGTTATTATGTGCCTTCAATATTTTCACTTGACGCAAATTTAGCAAATACTTCTGCTTCTGTCAGATTTAAGGTTTGATTGGCAAATTCATAGTAACCAGGTTTCACGTCTATAAAGATTTGCTCCTTAAACTCAAACTCAATTTCATTTTGAAAAAGACCGGCTGGGATAAAATATTCGTTGGTAGCCAACAATCTATAAAAAAGATGCGTACCGCATTCACCACAGAACGCTCTCTCAGCCCATTCTGAGGACTGGTACACTTTCAGTTTATCAACGCTGTCTATTTGCACATCTGAGCCACAAGCTACACCTAAGGCTGGTCCGCCGCCCCATCGCCGACACATCCCGCAATGACAAGCATCTACGCTCTTTTTGTCTGGCGTTCGGACCGTTATTGCACCGCAAAGACACTTACCATCCATACCGATCGCCTCGATCTTCAGCGTTTGCTGTCTAATTTTGGCATATAACGGTCGCAATCACCGGACGCAGATAATCTTCGCTGGCCCCCAGCATACTTCAAAGTTCCGGTGCATTGCGGTTGTTAGGCGCGATGGCGAAAAATTCTAATAGTGCTTCACAGAACTTTTCTGGTGCATCTTGTTGCACCCAGTGTGAGGCTCCGTCAATGGCGCGGAAAATAGCACCAGGAATCTCTTGAGCCAATTGCTTACCATCTTCTGATTTCTGCCAA
>JBGTJW010000542.1:0-4009 GCA_041744955.1 Stenomitos sp.
GTCAGCGGTTAGCTCTCAGCTTTGAGCCTATTCAGTTTAATTCAGTCTACGTATTTGACAACCAATCACCAACAACTGCATGGCTCTTGTCATTGGCTTAATGAGCGGCACGTCTGTAGACGGCATTGATGCGGCGCTAGTCGATCTTTCTGAGGCGACAGGCACTCTAGCAGTCACCTTGCTAGCAGGGGCAACCTATCCCTACCCAACAGAGCTACGAGCACAGATTTTGGCAGTCTGTGGCGGTGCCTCACTATCAATGGCAGACCTGGCAGATCTAGACGATGCGATTGCCCATCAGTTTGCTCAAGCCGCGATCGCCATCCAAACGGGACACCCCACGGCTACACTTATCGGTTCCCACGGGCAAACCGTCTATCATCGACCACCCAAGAGGGAGTGGGGAGTCGGGAATGGGGTGTGGGGGAAGCAGGGGGAGCAAGAAAGACTCAAAACTCAAAACTCTCTCACTCCTCACTCCTCACCCCTCACCCCTCACTCCCTCGGTTACAGCCTGCAACTGGGACGGGGAGACGCGATCGCCCACGCTACAGGCATCACGACCATCAGCAACTTTCGGGCGGCTGACATTGCCGCTGGTGGACACGGTGCGCCCCTCGTGCCTGCTGTGGATGTGGCGCTCCTTAGCCATCCCACTCACAACCGTTGCGTACAAAATATCGGCGGCATTGGCAATGTAGCGTATCTGCCAGCCGTCAGCGATCAGCAATCAGCGGTCAGCCGTCAGCCGTCAGAACTCAAAACTCAAAACTCTTCCCCACTCCCCACTCCCCACTCCCCACTCCCCCTCACACCCCTCGGCTGGGACACTGGACCTGGCAACGTGCTTCTCGACCTGGCAGTACAAGCTTTTTCCAATAGTACAAAGACCTACGACGAAGACGGCAACTGGGCAGCCAGTGGTACGCCTTGTGAAGCCCTGGTCGATCGCTGGCTACAGCAGCCGTTTTTCCAGCAACAGCCGCCAAAATCAACTGGGCGAGAATTGTTTGGTGCTGCCTATCTCCACCAGTGTTTGGCAGACGCAGAGGCGCACTCACTCACCCATGCCGATCTTCTGGCAACGCTGACCGCATTAACCGTAGACTCGATCGTCCATAGTTATCGTCACTTTTTGCCGCAACTGCCCGATCAAGTACTGCTATGCGGTGGGGGCAGTAAGAACCTATATTTGAAACAGCGATTGCAGCGGCAATTGGGTGACATCCCTGTTTTAACGACCGATGATGTAGGGTTGAATGCCGAATTTAAGGAAGCGATCGCCTTTGCTGTACTCGCGTACTGGCGGCAGCAAGATTTTCCTGGCAACCTTCCTGGGGCAACGGGCGCTCAAAGCCCAGTGCTTTTAGGAGACATTCATGCCGTGTACGGAAGGGGTGCGTCATAGCATGAATGACCGTAAAAACCGCATCGCAAGAAGCAAGCAAAGCAAGGGATAATGCTGTGGCTCACACCTTTTTAATGGAGGCAGGACGCTGGTCACTTCAGGGCAGTTGGCTGGAACGCAATGGAATGCCCCTGACGGTGATTGGCAAAACGTTGGTTGGCTGGAGCCGCGATGACTGGTTTACGATGGTGACAAAGCTGGTCTTTCCGGGTGCCGATCGCGAAGAAATTTCGTTTCAGTATCGGGGACGACTGGATGCTGGCGAGCGCCAGTATACCTTTGTCCTTCAGCACAGCTTGCTGGGGCGCGTTGAGGGTGAAGGCTGGGTTGCCCAAGAATCGATCGTGCAGCGGTATTGGGTCTTGGGCGATCGCCAACGTCGTAGCGGGTTTGAGACGCTTTATCGCATGGACGACAACAAATACTACCTGTCCAGCGGCATTATGGCAGGACACTACCTCACCAGCACCATGGAAGCGACCCTGGAACGTCATGTCGAGTGATCAGGATGGCTAACGTGTGGTCAATGTCTACTAGAACGAAAGCGATCGTTGGTAGGAAGAGCTGCCGCTTGAATCAATTAAAATTGCTCAAACGAAAGATCGCTAAAATGACTTTACGGGATTACTAAGAATAGAGTGAAAAATTCCTGACTGCTTCAAAAGCCAGGAAGCGCCAGGAAGCTGAAGGATGAAACGTTTCGTTCGTCAAGCAGCCCTAAACACCAACTGATGGGCGGCTGCCCCTGTCGCTTGCTGCCCCAAAAGCCTCAAGCGTTGTAAACGTCTCTTCAGTGGGTTTTGAGCCTCACTCTCTGGGTAGCTCCAATGTCCTCTAGGCGATGTTTGTCGGCTGCCTTTGAAGGGTGCTGCGCGAATACGTTTTACGTTTCGTTCGTCATAAAATTGGGTTGCGTTGCGTCAATCGAAGTTCTTGTCAAAGTGCAAAAAAGCGTTACCCGTCCTCCAAATGTTTTTGCCTCTGAACGATCGTTGCACCGGCGCTTTCAGGGTTTGGGATGCCCCTTAATGTAAACTATGGTCACAGATTCCAACGTCGGACGCTTGTTAGCGAATCGTTATCGCCTTGCTGAACTGATCGGCAAAGGTGCGATGGGGCGCGTTTATCGGGCAGAAGACATTCTGCTGGGCGGTGTCATTGCGGTGAAGTTTCTGGCTCAGACGCTCCTGAACCCCAAAATGCGCGATCGTTTCAAGAGCGAAGCCCGCATTTGTGCCCAACTGGGTCGCAAAAGTATTCATATCGTTAACGTCATTGACTATGGCGTGTCCGACTACAAGGACGAGGACGTACCCTTCTACGTCATGGAGTACTTGCAGGGGCAAAGTTTGAGCGAAGTCCTTAACAATCAGCCGCTCCCGTTACCTCGCTTTCTCACCATTTCTCGGCAGATTGCGTTGGGCTTGCAGTGCGCGCATCAGGGCATCATCGTTGACGACAGCCTCTACCCCATCATCCACCGCGACATTAAGCCCAGTAACATTCTCGTGAGCCGTGATGCCAGCCTGGGCGAACTGGTAAAGATTCTCGACTTTGGCATCTCTAAGCTGCTGCAAGCCGATAGCGATCAGACCAGTTCCTATATGGGCACCCTGGCTTACTCATCGCCAGAGCAAATGGAAGGTCGTGAACTCGACTCCCGCACGGACACTTACAGCCTGGGCGTGATGATGTTCGAGATGCTAACTGGCAAGATGCCGCTCCATGTCGAAACGCACGCGTTTGGAGCCTGGTTCAAAGCACATCACTACCAACCACCGCGCTCTTTTGAAGCGGTCAATCCCAGCCTGAAGCTACCAAAAGCACTGGAAACGCTGGTTATGAGCTGCTTGGCAAAGGAACCCAGCGATCGACCCCAGTCTGTAACCGATATTCTGGAGGTGCTAGACGCACTGGGGAAACGGTATAAGGATAATCCCAGTGTCGGCAAACGGATTGCCGACTATTTGGAGAAAATGCCGCCCTCCATGCAGGGTCAAACGAAACCGCTGCCTGATCGAGCGCCCCTGATTGATGAGATCTGCAAAGTAGCCCTCTGGCCGAAGAGTAAACCGATCGCGCAAATCGTCTTTGCCCAAACCCTTACCACGGAGACGATCGCTCTGCCAGCCGTTTGGGTGATGCTTCCCCGGCAAGAAATTCAGAACTTGCAGACGTACCGACTCTACAATGTCATCTACAAAAACTTTCTCTATGCCATGTCGCCCCATCCAACACTGCTGTGGGTGACGGGCATTTACAACCGCCAGCGTCAGCAACAAAAAAGCAATGGCGGAGAAGCTCAACAGGGAACGCGCTGGTTGCCCTGTTATTTAGATCTAAAATCGCCCTCTGGTCTGGAAATGGCGCGTCTATTGAGCCAAAAAGGAGAGTATCAAGTCTTGCTCTTTGCTTTAGAACAACCAGAGCGATGCCTTCATGCGATCACAATTACCATTAACGAGTCTCAGCGGCTACAGCTACAAGAGTGGACAATCACCAGCCAGCCGGTGCGATCGATTGGTTCTCCGACCTTAAGTAAGAACATACTGAAAGCAGAGTTTGATAAGCTCAAGCTACGCATCACACCCGAAATGGAGA
>JBGTJW010000543.1:0-3643 GCA_041744955.1 Stenomitos sp.
CCAACCTCCTAAAACTGGAGAAATGTAGCCAAGCTGGGCGATCGACCCAAACACAATAGTCAACAGATAGTATCCAAAGATAATCCCTAGGCTGATGGCGAACCCCGTGGCTCGACCCGCTCGCTCTAAATGAGAACCTAAAGCAGCACCCACTAATCCAAAGGCGATACAGACGAAGGGAAGAGCATACTTTTGTTGTATTCGCACTTGAAGCTTGCGAATTTGGTCATCACTGCCGCCCTGCTTGAGGAGATTTAGGTAGCCTGAAGCTTCGGCGATGTTCATCTCATCGTAGTTTCGTTTGCGGGTGGCAAGGTCGAGGGGAGCGCGGGGTAGCTTAAGCTGTTGGTTTTCAAAGGTGACGATGTTGCGGAAAGCACCGTCTGTTGAAACAATATAGATGGTGCCGTTAAAGAAGTCCCAGAGGCTCTGCTGGCTATTCCACTGGGCGGATTTAGCGCTGACAATTTGCTCTAAGCCTTCTTGGGAGAAATCGAGAATCGTCAGTCCTTGCATCCGTTCGCCATCAAACTTTTTGGCGTAGAACAACCGAGATAGGGCTTGTTCACTTTCACCATTAGGGAGAGTAATTTTTTTGTATTCTTCGTAGCGGATGTTTCGTTCGCTGAAGGGCGGATTGTCTTCTTGCAGAGCTTCCGCCAAGGTAATGGCAGATTGATAGTTGGCTGCTGGAACAATGAGTTCGTTAAAAGCAAAGGTGAGTCCAGTGATTAGGCAGCAAATAACTAAAGCGGGTAAAACCATACGGTAAACGCTAACGCCACAGGCTTTCAGGGCGGTCAGTTCGCTATCGCTGGAGAGGCGGCTGTAGGTCATGAGGGTTGCCAGCAGAGTCGCCATGGGAAAGGAATACGCGACAAACTGAGGAAACCGTAAGAAGAAAATTTTAGCGGCGATCGCAAATGACAGTCCTGATTCAGTAATTTTGCGAATTAGATCAAACAGCGCATCAACCGAAACGCCCAGCGACGAAAAAACGCCGACCCCAAACAAAAATGGCAGAATCAGCTCGATCGCCAAATATCGATCCATCACTGAAAATTTAAAAAAGTTTCTCAGTGCTTGAAACGGCGATGGACTCGGCGGGGGATTATGTTTAAGGGAGCTAGTAGCCATATCAAGGAATCAGAGTGAAACGTCGCTAGAGTTGAAAGCCATCGCCCAGATAGTGTTGACGCACGAGAGGATTAGCATAAAGTTCATCACTGCTGCCTGATGCCAGGATTTGCCCATCGCGCATAATGTAGCCTCGATCGGTAATTTCCAAGGTTTCACGAACATTATGGTCAGTAATTAGAATACCCATCTGGCGATCGCGCAATCGTCCAATAATTTCCTGAATTTCGGTGACGGCGATCGGGTCAATTCCCGCAAATGGCTCATCTAAAAATAAAAATTTAGGGCCATCTACCCCGGCTGCGAGTGCTCTAGCGATTTCAGTGCGTCGCCGCTCTCCACCCGATACGCGAATGCCTAGGGTAGAGGCAACTCTTTCTAACCGGAATTCTTTAAGAAGATAGTGCAGACGATCTTGACGTTCATCGGCAGGCACCCGTGTTTGCTGGAGAACTAACAAGATATTATCTTTAACGCTTAAATGCCGGAAAATGCTGGGTTCTTGAGCCAGATAGCCAATTCCGAGCCTCGCTCGCTCAAAAATAGGCATTGCAGTGATATCGCGATCGTTGAGCCAAACTTTGCCCTGATCGGGCTTTTCCAGCCCTGTAGCGATGTAAAACGTAGAAGTTTTACCCGCTCCATTCGGTCCCAGCAACCCTACCACTTCTCCCATCGCCACAGAGAGATGAACGCGATTGACAACAACGCGCTTTCCATAGGATTTGTGGATGTTCTACAATACAATTTTCAAGGAATTGCTAAAGGGTACGAGAGTCTTGGCATAAATCTGGAATTAATTTTACCAGAGGGCAGCGTGATCCATGCGCTTTAGGGATTTGGAGGACTAAAGGGAGTCTTAAATTCTGGCTTAGGATTAAAGGTGGGCTGTCCGGTCGGGGCGGATGCGGTTGGACTTGTGTCTTGAATGATGTAGATGGATTGAACTTGCTGTCCGGCTGCGGGCAATGCCACGAAACGCCCCTCATTAACTAAGTAGGTAATGGTTTCGCCTCGCAGGCTGTTGCCAGCTTGTAAAACGTAAACATTGCCACTGAGAACGATGCGTCCCTCACGGCTGTAGTACTGCGCCTGCACGGAGGTTGCCTGAATTTGGCGAGCCGGATAGTTAATTTGAACATTGCCCCGGGCGGTGATGACTCCAGTAATTGCGTTGGCTTCGGTCGTATCGGCATCCAGCCGAAGGCGTTGAGCATCAGTGGGGACGGGGGCTGCGGCAGGAGCTTGGGCAAGGGCAGAGTTGGTAGAAGAGGCAGGCATTGCCCCAAGCACCAGCATCAAGCCGATCGCCAGTCCAAACTGACGTAATCGATTGTTTTGAGATGATTGAAAAACAGGCAGCATAGTCAGGGCGTGGTGTGAGGAAGTTGTTTAGAGTTTGGCAGATGAACCTATTGAAGGACAGCAGTCTTGTGCCAGATATAGCGATGAGAAAACATTTAGCGATCGAGGTAATGTCAATGCAATCAAGTCTAGAGCCTCTTGTTTATATAAGACGGTGATAGCTAGGAATGAGTTGCCGACCTCATTAACTTTACTCGAACTTTATGCCTCTATCGTGGCATGGCGGCTAAATCAGTGTCCACCCAAGGGAATGCACTCAGTTTTTAGGAGCGATCGCCAAAGTAATAACGGGCAAATTAGGAGACAGAAGATTGGGGGCGATCGCTTCTCCCTCTCCCAGTTGCGCTTGCTGAAGCCTTAACAAAAGCTCTGTACTTTGAGTCACCAAGGCAGTGACATCGACCTCAGCATAGGTAGGCTGATAACGCCGCAAGCGATTCGATCCCTCTCCCAACAAAATGGTGGCTCCCCGCAGATTGGCGTTGCCCAAGTGATAGAGCGCTACAGCAATCTGTAGTATGCCCTGATAAAAGGTTCTCTGGGGTTCCATTGCCTCCATCCAAATTGCCTCCAGGGTGTCGTGGCAAGCGTAAAACTCTTGTTGATTGAACTGCTCTACACCTTCCCAGAAAGCAGATTCTACTTCTTCGGTCATGGGGTTGCCTCAAGATTCCTTTAATCCTGACATCTTGTAGAAGGAAACGTCTTGCAGAGGGGAATCATTCAGTCGTCTTTGTTCACTCTATTTCCGGCATCATTAGGGCAACCAGGTTATAATTTTTGCGGAGCGTACATAAATTTTTCATATGAGTAATTCGTTGGTTCATGCGTTTTTCATGGGTAGAGCGATCGCCGAAGCGGTTAGCGAGCAAGTTGAAAGTAATGTGACCAACGCCTTGAGTGAACTGGGCAAGTTTGATGCCGAACAGCGAGAGCGGCTACGACTGTTTACTGAAGAAGTCATGGCACGAGCGCAACGGGCTGAAGAGATGTCAACGGAAGGGCGAACGACCGGCAGTTTGACAGGAACACAGGGCGGTGGCGATTTACAAGCTACAATCGATGACCTGCGAGCTGAAACTGCCCAACTTCGCGCTGAGTTACAGCGATATCGCAGTAGTAGCCTCTAAAATCCTTCTGA
>JBGTJW010000544.1:0-3679 GCA_041744955.1 Stenomitos sp.
AAACAGTATTTGGTTTTATTGACAAAAATGGCTCTGGACAAATCGACTCAGAAGATTTTCAGAATCTACTGCTTGGTATTGTCGATAAGAATGGGGATGGTCAGTTTACCTCGATCGATACGGCAATACGGAGGTTGGGTGCTGAGGTAGGAGAAAATTTTGGTCCCGCTACTAAAAGTGCATTTTTTAAGGCTGCAAAACATTTGCTATGAGCTATGAGTCATCCAATTTCCAAGGAGCTTTCATCATGAACAAAATCACGAACGGAATAGTTGGATTAGTTATCCTACTGCATCTCGCTTTTCTAGTTATGGAAATGTTTCTATGGACGAACCCAACTATTAGTGCCAACTTTAACCTCACCCCACAACAAGCAATTCTCACCGCACCACTAGCTGCAAATCAAGGGCTTTACAACGGGTTCCTGGCGATCGGGTTACTGTGGGGATGGTTTACAAAACGAGAAGATGTCTTCATCAGCGCGTTTTTTCTAATTTGCATGGTCATTGCTGGCGTTTATGGTGCTGTCACAATAAAGCTATCAATTCTGTTTGTGCAAGCACTTCCCGCTGCGATCGCCTTACTATTAATTGCTCTAAGGCAACGCCAGGTAGTCAGTCCCTCGGTTTCTGCAATACAGTAAACCTAAAATCAGGCGTTGCTGAAAAGTAATGACTTTTCCACGAAGGAATCTACCTTTGAGGTGGCTATATCATTACCAAATTAGCAACGCCGAAATTCAGTTGCTCACACTGCATATTCACTTTCTCGAACACTCAGCAACTACATTAGATGTCTAGATCCATGAGGTTGAGCCTAGGGCCGTAGGTTTCGATGAACTCGCGGCGAGGTGCCACGCGATCGCCCATCAACACCGTAAAGATGCGATCGGCTTCGGCGGCATCTTCAATTTCAATGCGCTTGAGCGTTCGGCTTTCGGGGTTCATAGTGGTATCCCACAATTGCTGCGGCATCATTTCGCCCAAACCTTTGAACCGCTGGATTTCGTACTTAGCATTTTCGGGAAATCCAGAGATGATTTGGTCGCGTTCGCGTTCGCTGTAACAGTAGTAGTGGTTGCGTCCACGCTCTACTTTATAGAGAGGAGGACAGGCGATGTAAATATAGCCTTGCTCCACCATTGCCCGCCGATAGCGGTAGAAGAACGTCAGCAGCAGGGTGCGAATGTGCGAACCGTCTACGTCAGCATCGGTCATCAGGCAAATGCGGTGATAGCGGAGTTGACTGGCATCGAACTCTTCGCCTTTAATGCCTAATCCTAGAGCAGTAATCAGCGCTTGGATTTCAGTGTTTTTGTAGATCTTGGCATCGTCGGTTTTTTCGATGTTGAGGATTTTACCGCGCAACGGCAGGATCGCTTGAAAACGGCGATCGCGCCCTTGTTTTGCAGAGCCTCCCGCAGAATCTCCTTCCACGATAAAAATCTCTGACTCTGCGGGATCACGCGAGCTACAGTCTGCCAACTTACCTGGCAGCGTTGAAGACTCCAGCACCGACTTCCGGCGTACCAGTTCGCGTGCCCGCCGCGCTGCCTCAGCCGCATTAAACGCTTGGATGGCTTTGTCAAGAATAGAATCAGCTACGCCTGGGCGGAACTCCAGGTACTCAATCAGGACTTCACCCACCAGGGAATCGACAATGCCTCGGACTTCGTTATTGCCCAGCTTAGTTTTGGTCTGTCCTTCAAATTCAGGATCAGGAACCTTAACGGAAATAACGCCCGTTAAGCCCTCCCGGACGTTTTCACCCGCCAGATTGGATTCACCTTCTTTAATTTTGTTGCGTTTACGGGCGATCGAGTTCATCGTCCGGGTGAGGACTGCCTTTAGACCTTCGTGGTGAGTTCCGCCATCAATGGTACGAATGTTGTTAGCAAAGCCCAGTAGCGTGTCAGTGTAAGCATCTTCACACCATTGCAGCGCCACTTCGATTTGCACATTATTCCGCTCACCTTGCACGTAGATGACTTCTTCGTGCAGGGCTTGCTTGTCCTTATTCATGTAGGCGATGTATTCCCGGATGCCGCCTTCGTAATAGTAAGTTTCGATGTGGGGCTGATGGTTGGGCAAGTCGTTGATGCGGTTGTCGGTGAAGACTGTTTTGACACCAGCGTTGAGATATGCCAATTCTCGCAGACGACCGGACAGGGTGGTGTAGTCAAAGACAATGCCTGTGGTGAAAATGGTCGTGTCGGGAAGAAAAGTGACTGAAGTGCCTGTGCGATCGCCCCCAATCGATTCAATTTGGAGTTCGCCTGTAGGAACGCCTCGATTGTATCGCTGAGTATGCAGCTTGTGGTCGCGCCAGACTTTGACTTCTACATGTTCAGACAACGCATTGACGACCGAAACGCCAACCCCGTGCAATCCACCCGAAACCTTGTAGCCACCGCCGCCAAATTTACCACCTGCGCCCAGTACGGTCATGACCGTTTCTAGGGCAGATTTACCTGTTTTGGTGTGAGTATCGGTGGGAATACCGCGTCCATCATCAACTACCGTGACAGAACCGTCAGCGTTCAAGGTCACCAAAATTTCCTTACAATAACCCGCCAGTGCCTCATCAACCGAGTTGTCTACAACCTCGTACACTAGATGATGCAACCCTCGCGCACTAGTGCTGCCAATGTACATACTTGGACGCTTGCGAACATGCTCAAGTCCTTCTAAAACTTGAATTTGATCAGCACCGTAATCTGTCGTCGTCATAGGATGAAGCGCTCCTCTAGCTCGTTTGAAGCCATGTTGAACTTCAAAACATCAAATTATACCAAAATTATAGCACAAAAGGGTTTGGGGGGATTTTAAGACGGTTTGAGACAAAGTTTGAAACCTGGATGGATCTGAAGTATTTTCAGAGCATTCTTAATTTCTGCCTACTGAATTCTAATGAAGAAAACAGAATTTGCTACATCAATTTTAGTATGGAGATCGGCTCTTGAGTACTAAAGTACTAATTTCTTCACCCCTTATTGTCATTTGCGGCCCTACAGCAACCGGAAAGTCGGGGTTGGCGATCGCCCTAGCCCAGCAGCTCAAAAGCTCCATTATCAGCGCCGACTCTCGCCTGGTCTACCGCGAGTTCAATATTGGCACCGCCAAGCCCTCTATCACTGAGCAGCAGCAAGTCCCTCACTTTTTAATTGATATCTGTGAGCCGATGGAGACTTTGACATTGGCGGCATATCAACGGCAGGCGCGATCGATGATTAACTGCGTTCCATCGCCTGCTTTATTAGTGGGCGGGACGGGATTGTATATTCGATCGATTGTGAAAGGGCTGAAGATTCCGCAGGTGCCGCCTCATGCCGAATTGCGATCGCAGCTTCAAGCCCTCGGTCAAACACAGTGTAACGCTATCTTGATCCAGGTTGATCCGGCATCTGCCTTAAAAATTCATCCTAACGATCGGATGCGAACGCTGCGATCGCTAGAAGTGTTCTATGTCACGGGGCGACCAATTTCGCTTCAACAGGGTGAAGATCCGCCCAGTTATCCGATTTTACAAATTGGGCTAGATTGCTTTGAGCCAGAGGCGTTGGAGCGGCGAATTGCCCAACGGATAAATGAAATGGTGGCGGCTGGATTTGTGGCAGACGTCGAAGCACTAGCGCGGAACTATGGTGTTCTGTCTCTGTGAATGACCTGGGGCTATCGGG
>JBGTJW010000545.1:0-33113 GCA_041744955.1 Stenomitos sp.
ACCGTCGACGGTTTTCCATTGCCTTGTTCATGCCACCCGGATCACGATGCTTGTCGATCGCTTTCTGGTTCGTGGCTTTGTAGCGATGGAAGGGTGGTAATTGTTGTTGAACCATCAGTGCAAAAGCCCACCAAAGAATTGGTGAGCTTCCGCAATCTGGATCTTGCTCGTCGTTGTTTAAACTTTGGCAGCCTTGCCGCTCGTCTGCCTGGTTCCCCCTCTGAGTACTTCACTGGATTTTGCCAGTGGCACCATTGGAACTCCCCGTCCGTAAGCTATTGAGAACGCTGCTTGCAGTTCATCTTAACCCATCATACGCCGATCTTCTGATTCTTCAAGGCTCCTGGAGACTCCTTCTGAAGCCAGACCGAAAACTCTTGCTTTGTCTTTTCTAGCGACTGGTGCAACAGTTCAGCGGCATGGCTAACAGTGCATGTACCCATCCCCACAGCCAAATAAACCAACCGCTTTAACTCTGGCTCTGGCACCTGTAGATCGCGCAAACGTTGATTTTCTTCAAGCAGTTTTTGCACATCCCGATGTCGTCGTGCATCAATCGCATAGGCAACAAACTGAATTACCGTTGCCTTGCAGCGATCGTACCAATCATCACCAAGGCGAACATCTGGTGCAAGTGCATCCTCTAGGCGCTCCCACGCTTCGCAGCGCTGAGCGATCGCTTCATGGTCAAGCATCGTAGTGGTTAGAATTTGAGCAATCTTAACACCGAAAGCGGCGATCGCTTTGTTCTGAACGATAAACTCAATCAGTCTTCAGAACAAAATGCTACTAAAATAGCGGCATCTTTCTTCACTACTACTATGCTGCCAGTCGAGGCGACCAACCCCACGCAGGTCATGCTTGAGCAGATGCGGGCACGCGGATGGGATCTGCAAGCGTTGAGCCAACACGCTGGACTCACTTTTCAAGAATTAAGTCGTCCCTGGGAAATGACGGAACGGATGGCTCATGGTCTTGCCAATGCGTTCGGCACGGCTCCTGAATTTTGGTTGCGACTGCAAGGCGGTAGTGCACTTACGTAAAGGATAGAGAAAAAAGGCTAATTCTAGGAGCCTTACGTAGCAAGACCTCTAAAAATGCCAATTATTCTCCATCCTCTATGAAACATCACTACCCACAACTTTTCTAGCTCAACATACCTGTCTGTCATTAGAGTCTTTTAAGCCAGTACTCTAACGCCAAATCGGTTAGAACTTCCCAAAAATCAGGCTTTTGCTGTGTTCCTCGACACTTCAAATAGCCCTCAATTTCAATTGGTATGTGAGATTTATAGGAAATCGAATGCTTCAGACGAGGCTGTTTCTCTTTCGGTAAGCTTCTCCACTCAGATTCCAGCCTCATTTTACCAAAGCCTTCTGGTATGTGACCAATATGGGAAATGCTTTGACCATCCATCCAAATTCGTAAACGACCAATAGTAGGTTTCATAATATACGCAACCGTGTTTGGTTGTTCTGCATCCCAAACTGGAACTTGATATGTGCTAGGAGTAGGAAGCCAGAGAAATAAAACTGGTCTTTGTGTCCGTCTCTCAAAGATAATTTCAGCACACAGCTTAGTTTTTCCAGCTCCATAACTGATAGTTTTCGCTTCAACGATTTCCCTTAGCTTTGGATGAAAGGAAAGCATCTTTGTACGAACTTTAAGAATACCTTCCTGCTCTGCTTTGGTGCAGGTGCCAAGCCAATCAATCAGCAGTTTAGGCGGCTCAGAAATGTTTGGATCAATAGCAGAAAAGTTGATTTCTCTAAACGGAATTTCTGCTTGCCAAGCTTGGTTTGTTTCAATACTGTTTAGCGTTAAATAAAACGTTTCATTCTCTTTTGATACCGCAGTCTGCAAAAAATCTAGCTGTAAACGACAATGCTTTCGATCAATTAAGTTGTGTCGATGGTAACTCGGCGCGATTGCAATAAGCCGAACGGGCTTATCATAGTCAATCTGCTCTGAAAATGGCTTCTCTTCTAGAAGATTTTCGTAATAGCGAGTAAGTTGTTGTACTATATACCGATCTTCCTGGTTCTTAAGCTCTAGGATCGTAAGCTGCTTATCTGCGCTCACAGCCACAATATCGCAAATTTCCCCATTCACTATATATTGTCGTTTTAATGGAGTTAATCTAAGCAGTAGATTTAGATTATTCCAAACAAAATCTTCTAATGCGACCTCACTGGAGAATTGCCAACCATTACCAGTTTTTTGTAAAGCTGTACCACTCAACATATTTGCCTTCTAGTGCCAAGTCAAAAGTTAAAAAAGCTTTTCAAAAAAGTCCCATTCTCTGCTTTCTCTAAACGTTATAGCTTTTTATGGGCAGGAAACCAACAACTGACTAACACTGATGCGCTACTGCAAAAGCCTACTTTATGGCGGCGTCCTTGTTGATGCTCAAAACGCCAACTACGAAGATTACGCACGGTTGCTCTTGCGTTGCCCTAATCCCCAGTGCGGGGTACCCGTTCATCTTGTTGCGGCTAAACACCGGGAAGAGCATACTCGTGTTGCACCAAAGTCCAGAGCGATCGTCCTGGTCAAAGAGCATGACGTGCCTGCCCATTGGTCACATTTTGACGGTATTGAATCTGAAGCCTGCGAACTGCGCGTACGGCAGTTGACTCAGCAAGACATCGATCGCGTAAGAACGCAGGCGCGCAATCAACGGTTACGAGTTTTTCAGCGCCGCTTCTGGCAGATTGTGCGCGACAGCCAGCATTTTGACTCGGAGGAGCAAATTCGGGCGCTCATTCTACGACTCATTGGTTTAGCAAATCCTGGGCCGTCCCGCGACAAATACTATGCGACACATCGAAACCCCAGGCTGACCCGGATGTTAGACCGACTTCAGACCATTTTTTGTGAAAGGTTTTGCGCTTGCAGCTCTGATTTTCTAACCAAACTGGCAGGTGATTTAATGCATCGTGCGCAAAAGTCACCAGCAGAAGCACTGGCAGTGGTAGACGAAGAATCAAATGGCTTGGGTGATCTGCTTCAGTGGCTATCCAGCCTGGAGGTTGATTTGCACCTGGCAGTAGTGGGAGAAGCGATCGACTACCTTCGCACGAAATCAGCACAGCCAATCCTTGAGTTTCTCTTCCTCTATGGGATACAAGCCTGGTATCACAATGAGGTTTCAGCAAGGAAACTCAAAACTGAAGCAGAGTTTGCCCAAGTGTTTGCTATCCAACCCGACCAAACGTGGGACGTTAGCGAAATTACTGTCAAAGCAATTGGCAACGCGATCGCAGTGCTTGTGATTACCCGCTGGGCGGACGGGTTACAATCGCCTTGTCCGTCAACGTAATAGGTTCCATGTTGCTGCTCTTGAAAGTTATCAGTCAGCTTTCACTGAGTGTAGTATCAGCCTCAAATCTTTCTTGGAGTGGCCTTTGCTAAGTTTTTGTTTCATTTCAAGTATCTGATGCAGACTTAAACTATCCCTTCTTTCTCCACGACTATGGATTCCACTCTTTCTTTTGCTGTTAGCCTGCTGACGACAGCAATGCTAACAGAAGACACAGATGCAGATGCTGTCAGCAAGCTGGCTGGCAAACTGATGGGCAAGGAGTTAACTTACATATGCTTCAAAAATGCGCTCACCCTAATGAACGATGCGATCGCTCAAGTTGAAGCACAACGTCCCGACTGGAAAAGTCAGGCTGACCTTGTTACTCAATTTGCGGCGGCGGCATCAGCCACACTGCCAGCGGGGATGATTATGCAGGACACGTCGCAATAACGCTGATGGCTTTTTTCACAGATGGATCAGTGACGGTCGAAGCAATGCAGTTCACCGAGCAAACAAAGAACCAAGTTTTTAACTGGGTGCGTTGCAACTGCTATGCCGATTTTATTGATGGGGTTCCAGCGCTCAAGATCGAAACGCCTCAAGGTGATTTGACGGCAACCTTTGGGGACTGGATCGTTCACCCTAAAAAAGGCGAGTTCTACCCTTGTAAGGCTGATATCTTTGCTGAAACCTATAAACCTGCCTCATAACGTTACGGTGCCTTTAGCTTTAACATTTGGACGGGAAGCCTACCCAAACGTCTTGCGAATAAAAGCCACCTTCCTGCTTCAAGGCAAAACCACCGAGCAGCAGTCCCATCCAGACTTCGACTAGCGGCATTCCCAACGCTTGCTGTAGATCCGTCAGACAAATCGCAGTGCCAACAGAATCAAGATGTTGGGCGATCGCACCCGTCCACCGCTCAACATCCTCCTCACTTGCCAGCTCGCGGATATTGTCCAGTGTCATCGCTTCCGCAAACGCCAGTGCATTCGCTTTGGGCACAAGCCCTACCACCGAATCCTCTGGCGCAGATTTACGCTTGCGTTTGCTAACTGGGGGTGGCTCTGGCGATGCCTTCAGATCGCTCAAATCCAGCTCTATGGGCAGCCGTACCAGACCCGCAAACAGATCAGTGCTGATTTCAGGACCCTCAAGGTTGTGGCGATCGTCCCAGTCCTTCAGTAGGAACTCTGCTCGAGTATTTAAACTGGCAGCAAGACGAGCGATCGCTTCGGCTGCAACCTGCAACTGTTGATCAATGGGTAAGGGTGCAATGGTCTGATCCAGCGATCGCCACACATTGGTAAGCGCTAGATTGCTAGGCGTTTCACTCGCTTCTTCAATAAGATCCCAAAGTGTCAACTGCATCTGCATGTGCCGATTCTAAAGGATTGCTCTATAGGTCAGCAAATGGTTTACAGCCCTTGTAAACTCCATTGAACTTGTCCTTAGAGTAGGATACTGATCTCTCCACAAAGTTGCGTACAAAGCCAGTGTCTCAGGGATAAATGTTAATTCGCCCAATAACTGGTTGCTGTACCAGACAAGGATTCTTTTCTTTGTCGGTGAACTGTCACCAAAGCGACTGAACCTTAGTTGCTCTAGATCCACCCCAGGTAATTTATCGGGAAAGAGGCAAAAGATTTGATCCCTAAGCGATGTGTCAGCGTGCGCTATTTTTACGCAAATGCTGGTACTTGGAATGAGTTGGGTCACTGAGTTATTAAGCCCTCTAGCTCTAGCTCTAGCTTCACTTTAATGCCCCTAGTCTGAAGCGCAGCATCACAAATTGCGATGCAAACCAAGTCATGAAAAGCCCATAGCCGTCGGCGCTCTGGAGGCTGCCCGCACACAGGCATCCAGAAAAGTTCCACCACGCAGCGGGTGTTGATCCGCACGTCTCCATCATTGTTGAGGAACGGATAGTCATCAGGCTTTTGTTTGACTGAAACGAGCCAGCCCTCCTGTCGTAAATGCTCTTCTACCTCTCCAGCATGAAAACGGTTGTAGGCATAGAGAGGGTAGTCTTGCCGCTTGTAGACCTCGGCAGCCTTAAACATACCGTAGTGCTTGTGTTGCTCTAAATAACTGTCAGCCTCTCCTTTCCAGTTAAAGTCAATCATACTGGAATGCTCATCGGTCGAGACGTACCAGACGGTTTTGCCAGGATGCTGCATTACATGTTCAGCCACAAGAGCATCCATTTGGGAGAGCGATCGTACCTCAATTGTCTGCATTGATTTCAGGCTGTTGGTGCTGATGCGGCTCACCTAAAATTTCTAAGACCTTATCTGCCTCACGCCGATCGCTGTTTTGCTCCTGCTCTGATAGTTGGTCATATGGTGTCTCCATCTGCCGCTTCCATCGCTCTACCTTTTCACGGGGAATAGTCACTGAGCCATCCTCATTATGTTGGGAGCAAGAAAACAGCCACTTCATCCAATGTGACCAGATCTCGTGCTGCAAATTAGCCAAGCGCTCTCTTACTTCCACACGATGCTCCTTTTGAGGTCAAAAAAACTACTGGGAGAAATACTCACTCTTAAACAGAATTATTCGTTTAAAGAGCAAGGGTCTCGACTGAATTAATCGAGACCCTTACCGCTGTCCGGAACAACTTGCGCGGTGCCCAGCGCCATACCCTTGTTATTGAAGTCCTGGTCACTTACTTACCTCTACCGCTGAAGCCAGAACTCTAGCAACGGCTAAGGTCAGAGCACTTACCCAGCTCTGACTAGGACTACAGCATCAGCAGTTTGCTCTTGGTTTGTTCGGGGGTTTATTCACCTATTACAACTATTTCAGGATTTACGCCGAGGCGCTCGGCTACATCTGCAATCATCTCTTCTTCAGAATGATATTCCGTATTATCAATTAATTCGTCGTGACTCTCAAGCGTTTCTCCAAGATAATTTACTGAGGTCACTGAACCACAACGAATGATGCCGTCCATATACTCAGGCACGTCATCATCAAGGTAGATATTAACAATTTCAGTTCCAGCAGGGACGGGCATATAACACCTCTTTCAGTTTGGTTGAACCAGTCAGAATACTGTAATGAAGGCTAAATTTATTTAAAGATCGAGATCTTCGGCATTCAGTCCGCAGCTTTCAACGGGGCACCCTTTCAGCTTCAGGTTGAAAATCTCTTTGTACTGACCCAACGGTTGCTGACAGACATGGCGCAACTGCACTAGCACTTCCTCTGCCCAACGTCTGATCTGCCCCTCTGTATAGCCAAAACAGTGGATGGGTTTGACCTGTTGCACTACCTCCTGCCCCTTCATTAAGGCTGCACTGGCGGCATGGATCTTATTCCCTGGCAATTTATAGAGATAGAGAACAGCAAAGTAAACATCAGGAGGGGCGATCGACAATTCCCCCGATCCCGCTAACGCTTCAGCCCGACGACGATAATCGCACCGACGGCGATGACACCGTTTTTCCCAGCAGTTATCGCCAGCAGTTCCATGTACCTGTTGCGCGACAGCGGCAGGCAACTGCCAACAAAGTTCACATTTAGGGTTTGGTGGCTTGGGCATCTAATCTCTTTATGCTTGCTGACCGGAAGGCGATTACCTCAACGGGTCTACCAATGATCCTGCCCCACATTGGCTCGACGTAAGGTGCTTTCTGGGCTGAGCACCTTAGTCTTTGCAGCCTTCGTTTCGCTATACCAATGTTGTAGATCAACTCTTCTATTTTTTTGGCAGGGCTTGATTTAGCCTGCGTCGTTAAACCATTTGCAGGTGCTTCGACTAAAAGCACAATGCTATCGATCGACTCAGCTAGCAGCGTCACACACCGATCTAGCTCTCGTAAATTCATTTCATCGGACCAGTCAGGAAACCTTTCTGATCCTGCTCGTGGGGGCCATTTAGCTGGCTGTGTTGGATTGTTCACGCGTCTAGGTATAAATGGGTTAGAGGCTTTATTCAACAACGATCATGATGCAGTTACAAAACATTAGCCCAGATTGGCAGGGTTCTACGCGCTCAGAACGGCGGATTATTCAGCGCATCATGGAACGGGAAGGTACGGCAAAGGCGATCGTTTGTTTTTCAAAGCATTGCGATCGCCTTAGCAACTATTGGTACTGGTACACTCTAGGCACTCTTTGGGTTAACTACTCTGGCTGGAGCGAATTGGCTCTGTGGAAACGACTCTTTAGTAGTTCACGACCTAATAAACAAACGTCGCTCATGAAACCTGATGAGTACGCCATTTATCAGCGACTGCCAGAGCTAATTAGAGCGTATCGTGCTCATCGACCAGGGGAGACAGACTGGATCGCTTACACACTAGACCCTCAGATTGCGGCTCGATTTGCCGTTGAGAGGGGTGTTTCTGAAGTCACAGAGTATGTAATTCCAAGGAATGAAGTCCTGGCGCTGTTTCTTCGGCGCGGTGAGCGTGAGTTGCTCGTGCTAAACAAAGGTAGTGTTTTGCGCTCAGAAGCGATCGCTGTTATAACTCCTGTTTAAGGCTCGGTGTCCTGGACGTTAATACACAGCCGTTGCAGCGCTGCCCTCTTGTCAGTTTTGTGTGTCACCGCTGCTACTGCCTCAGCCACCGTTGGAGCGATCGCAAACGGCTCTAGGTGTCCCTCAATGGTGCCGAACTCCTCATTCAAGTAGCCTTCATCCCTGTCAAGAATATCCACAAAAGAACCGGCTAACCAGCCAGCTTTAGCTCGGACTATAAGCAAGCTGAAGTGCTCGATCGCTTCTCCTAAAGACATCAGCGACTCTGCTTGATGCCTACAAACATTACATTCAGTCGTCAAGCGTCTAGAGATAAACCACTGTTGTTTAACAGTTGCCTCAGAAACGCAGTTAGAACAGTTGCCAAGTTTTATAGCCATCCTAGAACCCATGGTGACTTACCCGACGCTCATCGCTAGGCGATAGAGCGCGGTCTTCTAATACCCCGGAGGGCGGTTAGAACTTCCTTCGAGGTACTATGAGTCATGGAAGCAACCACGACCGGATTCCCTTTACGGCGTTTTAAGGTGGGGAACAAGTCCAGCCCCACACGTTTTAGGTTGACAGCAGCATTGATGTCACGGTCAACCCATAGCTTTTCTGCCTCATCCCAATACTCCCGGATACTGCAATCAGTGAAGACAAATTCATCTCGATAGGACAGCAGTTGAGAGGTATAAGCGGGATTCTGCTCCATCGCAACGGCTCCAGCTTTCGCAGCTATGTGACCGAGGATGTCAAAGAACTGACCAAAAGCGGCATCGTTCCAAGACTTGTTCAGTCCTGACTTTGCTGCCTGTCCATTCGGCAAATAAACCCCACTCTCGTCTTGTTTGGGGGCTTTGCGCCTGCTCAAACCTTGCAGGTTGAGTTTTTCATAAAAGAACACTTTCTTACCAGTCTGCCTGAGTTTGTGAGCGGTTTTGTACTGGAAATTCTTACGGCTACGAGCAATCCGTAAACCGAGCCGTGCTTCCCGTTTTGCCAGCTTCCTCCGCCTGCGAGAACCCTGCTTGCGACTGTTCTTCTTGGTTTGCAGGACAGCCTTTTTCGCTTCGTGGCGGCGCAGTGGTTTGAGTGATGGTAGCTTCTCGCCTTCAGAGGTCGCTAGATAAGTGTCTTCGTGCAGCACCGCGTCAAGTCCGAGCGAGTTCTCCCATGTGGGGATAATGGTTTCTGGCGTTGACTCAGGCACCGTCTCATCACTTAAAACCAGCGAGACGTACCAACCGTCAGCTTTCTTCGTGACCAAAACTTGCTTCAGGTTCGCACCTTCTGGCAGTGGTCGGTGCATTCTCACCTGTACCAAACCCACTTTTGGCAAGGTCATGAATAGCCATTTGCCGTTGATGGTGCAAAACTTCAGCCAAGCATCATCAGCCCCATCAAACAACATCGTGCGATAACGAGCTGCTCCTTTGAAGCGTGGTCTACCGCTACGCTTGCCGTTGCAGTCCCCCCGCACAAACCGTTCAAACGTCTTTTCAACGCGCTTGCAGACGTTCTGCAAGATGGTGGCATAGGGTGCTGTGAAGTCCAGCAACTCCCCGCTATGCTTGACCAACACCAAATCATCTTTGATGTCCGGTAGTTGTTTTTTCTGGCTGTAATAGTTCGGTTTTTCCTTGAGTTTGGGTAAAGAGCAAATGAGTGGACAGGCATTCACCGCACAACGATTTTGCTCCCACCAGTCGAAGCGCTCACCCAGCATCCGGTTATACCAGTACTGACAAGTCCGCAGCCAGTGATTGAGCTTCACCTTCTGCTGTGGGTCTAGATAGAGTCGGTACTGATAGGCAGTTTTCATGGAGAAATAGTACCATTGCTCGCTTCCGTTTCACTTCGACTCACGCGCATTCATCTTGACACTCGACTGCGCCAGACCTGATCGCAATACCAGACAAGGATCGCGCAGAACACAGAGTTGTTGTAAAGGTGGTCGAAAGACATCGTTTTAACTCTGTACGGTTTTTATCGTAGTCTTAATCGTATATAAGATAATAGCCTGTTATTTTGACTGGCGATCGTTTGTTGGAGCTAAGTTTGTGAGCCATACCCCAGAGAGCGATGCCGAAGCGCGTCGTCAGTCCCTGCCGCCCATTGTTTTACTCCCTACTCCCTACTCCCCACCCCCTACTCCTCACTCCTCACTCCCTACTACCCCTGCCCAAAACTCAAAACATAAAACACGCTTCCCCTCGTCTCCCTCTGATATCCGACTCAGCAAGGTGCGTGAGTTCCTGCGTGTCAATAGTTTTGAGCCCAACACCTGCAAGGCGTACGAGCGTGAGATGAAGCGGTTCCTACGGTGGACTGATTTACCGTGGACTGAGATCACCGATCGCCACATTCGCGATCACTACAAGACTTACCTGCGCGACCTGGGCTTGGCAAAGAGTAGCTGCAACCAGGCTATCGCCACACTCAAAAGCTTTTTTAACTGGTTTTGCGCGACCTATCCCGACATCTTGGCAGTCAGTCCTGCTATCGGTGCCAAGTTTGAGCGGATCGATATGCCAGAGGCACAGAGCCTTACAGAAGAAGAAATGAGTCGTGTCTGGGCAGCGCTTGACCAACTAGGTGTCAACCGGGTGCGCGATACGATGCTGGTGCACATCCTGTCGCACGGTCTGCGAGCGGGGGAAGTCGTAGACCTCAACTTAGGGGCATACGACGACGGCATTCTGTTTATCCGTAAGAGTAAAACCCACCGCCCCCGGCTCGCTCCTTTGGATACAACCGCACAACACGCCGTTGCCGCTTACCTGGAGAGCCGTCAGGCAAGTGGTGAAGTCTTGAGTCACGATCGACCGCTGCTGCTCTCAAACCATCCGCTCCATCGAGGCGAACGGCTCAGCTATCACGGCATCTACTTTGTGATTGAGAAGTTGGGGGAATTAACCAATATCCCTGACCTCCACCCCCATCGCTTTCGGCATACCTTTGCTACGGACATTTCAACAGAGGGGCTTGACCCGACGATCGTCAAAACGTTGACTGGGATCGAAAGCGATATCGTACTGCGTCGCTATACCTTACGCGGGGAGCAGATGCGAGCAGTCAAAGCCTTCCGGCAGTTGGAGCAACGGAGGGCTAGTAGTTCAGAAAATGGTTAATGAAAAGAGGGTCGTGACATCTTGTCACGACCCTTCCAGTCGTTTGTTGCCACTATTTGTTAAGGAACTAGAGGACAGGCTACCCCCTAGTCCTTTACTTAGACAAAATCTGAGTCAGAGCAGGTAAGTAAACGTAAGGCTGAAGAATGCTGGGCTTCCAATTTGTCGCCTGTTGAATAAAGCCACCTTTACTGGCACGACCAGGTTGCCAAAATTTATCTTTGACTGAAAGTGTGAGCCAATTCAGTCGTTCACCTGTTTCTGGGTTCACAGGATGCGTGAAGAAGCTCAAAAAATTCTTGTTGGAGGCGCGTTGGATCTGGAAAGGCATTGCCTCAACAAGTCCTTGTTCTGGGCATTGGATAGACCAATAAATTGGAATTAAGCCGTTTGGATGGTGCTTTTGAACTTGTTCTACCCACAGCATGAACAAATCATAAGCATTCATTTCTTCGGTCGTGTAGTCATCACTAATAGGATCTAACGCTACTTCCCATGCTGCAATAAGCACATCTTCCCATTCGTGCCCTGACTTTAAATTTTTCACTCTCCAAAGCGGTTTTTGCTGTTGGTTTTCAGGCATAGCTTGGTTGTGCTCTCAGTTAGGTCTTTGTCAAGTTAGCATGGTCTATCAGCGGTTCAGAGCAATCTCATTTCAGCACTTATGCCCATCAACAGCAAACCCCTTAGCTCGCTTAGTGAAGTTGACTTTCATGATCTGGTGTCCAATCAGGTTATGGAAAACCGGACACTTGAATATAAAGAGGCGCTGCCTGGAAATAGCGATGAGGACAAACGTGAGTTTTTAGCCGATGTCTCAGCTTTTGCTAATACGTCAGGCGGCGATATTGTCTATGGCATAAAGGAAGATGCAGGCATAGCCTTTGAGGTCTGTGGCTTAGAAGTTGATGATGTCGATGCTACTCTTTTGCGTCTTCAAAACACACTGCGGACTGGTATAGACCCTAAGATCGCTGGTGTGCAGATAGAGCATTTCCCTATACAAAACAATCGTATTGTCATCGTCATTCGTATCCCTAGAAGCTGGGCACTACTACATATGGTTGTTTTCAAAGGCTCCTCAAAGTTTTTTGCGCGGAACGCTAGTGGCAAATACCCACTTGACGTGCGACAAATTCGGGACGGCTTTCTATTTGGGGAAACGCTTAAAAGTCGGGTGCGCGAGTTTCGTTACGAGCGGCTAGAGGTAATCGACGGAGATAATCCTTCTATTGAGTTAGAAGGGTTGGACAACGGCTATTTAGCGCTACACATCGTACCGCTTGAAGTAGGCAGTATTAATAGCCAATTTGATGTTAATTCCTTGATAAATAATTTTCCTCAGCCTTTATCGCCCTTTTCCCAGGTTAGTCGAAGATTGAATTTCGACGGGTTGCTCTCGTTTGACGTTTCTAACAGCAGAACATCGTCCCGTAGCTACGTTCAGACTTTTAGGAACGGTGCCATTGAAGCGGTTGATGCAACAATGACCAATGTTCATAATCAAACAGCTTATATTGATCCAGCTTACGAGCCTAAAGTGCTTGCTGGACTACGCCGATTTCTTGCTGTTCAACAACAGTTAGGTGTCGAACCGCCACTTTTCGTTGGGCTAAGCTTTTTAGGGGTGCGCGGTCACTACATAGGCATTCAGCAACAATTTGGGCGGTCTAGTGGTGAACCAATCGACCGGGATAATCTGATTGTGCCGGAAGTCATTGTTGAAGATTATGATGTTTCTCTTACTAAGCTAATGAAGCCTGCTTTTGACGCGATCTGGAACGCGGCTGACTGGCAATACTCTCTAAATTACAACGTTGAAGGGCAATGGATTGGGGGACAGATTTAGCATTTTTCTTTGTTTTGCCCCGCTGCTTCGTGGTGGCTACTTCAGGGCTTGCGTCTAGAGCCACAGGCTTTACCGTTGGAACGGCAAGTGAAAGCGCTTTTTGGGTTGCAGCAACGGGAGCAGGCTCAATGACTGGGGCAGTAACAGGACTTGAGGTGGGTTCTGTCCGTTGCCAAACGTAGGCAGCGTAGCTCATGACTGTAAAGCTGGCACCAAAACACAATGTAGCGATCGCGGCAAAAGAAAGCATTTGTTGAAACATCAGTACCTCATGAAGTGGTAGAGGGTTAAACATCGTTTTCTGGGTAACGACAAACCGTTGGCAACATGGGGCTTCCACCCACCGCGAGGACTACCCTCTCTCGTCCGGTTCCGTTTAATGCCTGGAACCATCAGGCAATCCAACACTACGCTTTACTGCCCTTCTAGCTCTCACTGCTTTGATTCAGGCAGAGTGCGTTCTCTGCGTCAACATTACCTGGCAACTGGGAAATAAGCAAGAAATTTCTCACCACGTTAATGCGTCGATCTTCCAGCACTGGGGAGAAGTGCGTAGCTGGAGATTGTAGTCACTTTGATCTTGAAGGTGCAAAATCACCCAACTTTTCCTTCTTCCTAGGAAAGCCTGGACCACAAAGCAGCACTCCATGCTTAACCCGAATTTTGTCTTCACGCAGCAGGATATAGGCTGCTCGATCGGTAAGGTTGTGCCGATCGCAAAACTCTGTTAACCGTAGCTGGGCGATCGCCCGCTTCATCCGATGCCGAGAGCAAAGCAATGAGATCGTTGCTTTGCGTGGATTGTCTGGTACATCAGACAGAGCCAACCGTGTAACGCGCCTAATTTTCTCAGCTAAGCTTTCCATCTGCTCAGCTGTGGAGGTTGGGCGAAACGCTGCCGCAAGGCTGTCAGAAGCCGTTAGACTAAATGATGCTAGTGCTGCCGCTGCTGCTTCATTAAAAGCAACAATCGATGGTGGTGTTAATCGATCATCAATAATCGGCGATCGTATGCCTAAAGCGCTTAGGCTGATGCCACTAGCAGCGTTGGCATTGGTCAAGCCGCGAGTAAATTCACGTACACTTGGCAAAGCCATCTCGCTCAGTCGCTCTGGGATTTGACTGAGCTGTGCGCATGCCCGTTGAACAGCATCAAAATCAATGACGATCGGCAACCTAGTAAAACTTGGGAGAGAATCTAGGGCACGAATTTCCGACGGCAGCGGCATTACTCCATTTGGCGGAAATGCCCACCAACAGCCTTCTTGTAAAAATGGATCGGTGTAGCCGTTGGTTGTGCACCATTCAGAGACGTGGGTTGGAATTTGTTGCGTCATTGGCGTTGGCTGAGCCTACTTTGTCAACAGCGTGAGTCTCGATCGCTTCTACAATATTCTGCAAACCGCAGTGGGGGCAATACACGACGCTGGAAATTTCAGGCTTGATATCTGCAATTGTCCACCAGCGCTGACAGGTATCGCATCGGTAGTGATAGAGATGCTCTAGAGAAACTTTCATGCGTGGGGCTCAGATTCAAGTTGCTGCTGCAATTGTGCTAAACGTGGTTTCCATTCTTTCTCTATACAGTGTTCGCAGCCCAATGCTCGTCCACGCCAATTTGCCAACCAGAGCGTTAAGAGATCAATATCGGCTGTCGCATCATCATTGCGCCCTGCCAACTTGCGAAGCCGGTTGCGCTCAATAATAGCTTCTAAATCAGGGTCTTTTTCACCTGGACGCATATGCCAGCAGCGAACCGCGCCAGTTTCAGATTTACTCCATCCACCCACCGTGCCACAACTACGGCAGCATAAAGCATACGCATAGGCATCAACATCGTCCGTATCGTTCTCATAGCCGCTGCGGAGCGTCTTGGTCATCAACGGTTGACCGCCGCAGAACGGGCATGGCTGTAGTACGTTTGTGGTCATTTGGTGCTACGTGGAGGAAACATCGTTAGGGTGGTTAAGTTTATCTAACCACCCCGAAACATCGTTACCGCGATCGCGCAGCACCACCGTGTACTCACCATGGTCTTTAGAGATTCGGTTGGCTCGAAAGCGCTCACTCAAAGCCTCAGCGTCACTATACTCACGGGTAACGGGTTTCCACGCCTTAGGAAAGCGGTTAGGGTTGCCTGAGGCTTCAAAGGTGGTAATACACCCACCCTCATCAATCTTGAGGATGTAGACCCAGAAACAATAGCGTTCGTGAAAGCGATCGCCTACCTGCGGGCATACAAACGCAGCCTCCGTTTCAGCCTTAATGGTTTCCCAGGTCTTGCCCGACTCTTGGTCAATCGCGCTGCCATCATGCAGCCATTGAAGGCTTTGTTCCAGTTGTCGCCAAACACCATCATGGGCAACGTCAACTGAGATCGGTTCAATTAACGGTCGATCAGGTAATGGCATGATCACAGAGGACATCTGTTTAGTCTGTTCTAAAAAGTCCCGAAACATGGCTATATCTTGTTCTGGGACACCATCCAAAGATAAAACGATTGCTTTATCCATCTGCTGCAATCGCTTGCGCCCTTCTACCAACTGCTCGGCAGCAGCGGTAACCGATCGTAATTGCGCCAGCACTTCTGAGAGCGATCGACCTTGGGCAAGTTGCCAGCCTGGTTGCCAGGGCAGCAGCTCTCGGATATCGCCATCTTCACCAGCGCGGAAACCTACACGCTCCAATGCTTCGATTAACGAGCCACGCCAGTCTAGGTCATCCCGCACACCATTAAGACCAATGCTCCATAGTGCACGTCGCAAACGCCAGAGTGCATCCATAGCGGCATTGTGAGTTGAGGCATGACCCAGCCATCGATCGACCGTTTCCAACGTTTGTGCAGCCGTAAAAACGACTAGATGCAGCAGATCCAAATTAGTGATCTGCTGCACGTCTGCTAGCGTCCAGCTCGTCAATGGTGGCACTGACTCTTGTTTGGTAAGAGCTAACTGCTCCAGTGCCGCAGCGCGATCGCTGGTGTCGCGCTGCACTAAATATTCCTGAACACAGAATTCACCTGCATTCCTCTCAGGATGGCGCGATAGGATTTCAGCGATCGCTAATTCTTTTGTATAAAACAACCCAAAACTTTGTCTTTGTATTGGTTCATCTAAAAAGGCTTCCCAGACATAAAGCCGCGCATCATCTGGCTTATCCTGAACTGTTTAACCTCAATTTGAAGCCAGGGGCTTTGTCTCACATAGTATGCTGGCTCTGCATTCATAAAAAGTTCACCATCCCCAACTCACTAAAAATCTTCAAACAGCGACCTTGCAAACTGTCGGGAGAACTTCATCGCCGGACCCATCTTGTGCCCAATGTTGATGAAGCACCAGAACAACATATTCTCAATGTCATCTCTGCGCTCTAAGATCCCATCTGGATCAAGCGGCAGTCCAGGCATCAACGGGCTATAGCTCGTTGGGCAATCACCTTGATACGGGGGGATGGGATCTAAACCTTCGATCGTTCGCCGTTGGCATTCAGAACAAGGACTTTTCCCTAGCATGACCATAACGCCAAAAGAGGGGTTATAGGCACCCTGCCGCCAAATAGAAAAGCCTGTGCCGTAGTCTCGATTCCACCCTCTCTCGCACATCGGGCGTTCCGGTGCGTAAGCCTTTGCACCATAGTAGATATGCGTCTCTTCGGGCAGCCCATAGTCTTCGTTGGCTCTGCCGGTGCCCAACGTATAGTGCTTACTGCTATTCATTCGGTAAGCAGTGTTATATGACCAGTCCCGAAAGCTGCTCTGGGGTTTCGCTTGTGTCACATGCATAGTTTTACTTGGTAGCTTTTTGCATCGCGTTAATAACCCGCGATGGGTCTAGAATGCGGCCCTTGAAATAAACTTCCCAGTGGTCATGTGGTCCCGTTGCGCTTCCAGTCTGCCCAATCGTAGCAATGGGCTGCCCAGAAACTACCGTCTGCCCAAGCTTCACAAGGATATCTTTGCAGTGGCAATGGCGCGACTCCCAACGACCGTGTTTTGTCGTAATCTCGTGGCCGCAGCCGGTTGACTTAAATTTAACCCGCGTCACAACCCCATCCCAAAAAGAAACGATCGGGCTGCCGTGCGGCGCTGCAATATCTAAGCCCCAATGCGGCACGAACCGACCTGTCGCTGGGTTTTCGCGCCCCTGAGGAGCGTAGGCACTGGTGTAGCCCTGGAACTTGACCACTGGGAAAGAGGCATAAGACCAGTCAGTAGTGTTGAGCGTGTAGGAAAGCACGATCGGGTTCCAGGCGAAGGCGATCGCCAGTCCTAGAGCGATCGCCCCTGCTAGTCGGAAGAAACGGTTGAATACTCTCATCGCATTAGCCAATCAACTCTACTGGGTTATTCCAAGTTCATGCAATTAGCAACTTCCTTAATGCCAAGGGTGAGCACCGCAACGATCAACCCGATACCAATAGGAGTTGCTTTAGGTGCATCTTCTTGGAGTGCGTAAAAAGTGCCTCCAGTTGTTGTCAAGACGAGTAGCGACAGTAATAACCCCAGAACAAAGTGCCGATCCCTATTGTTTCTCACTTTCTCTACCTCTTTGAATGATTCGGATTTAGAAGCGCTTGAATAACCACGGGGGACGGTTCAACAATCCGCCATGAGTGCTGACTATCTACTGTTGTCAGCGTGCAAAGCAATAACAAATCAGAAGAGCCTATTAGGTCACCTTTTTGCACTTTCTGAACTTTGGGGCGATCAATACCGCACAGCCGGAACTTGTAATTGGGAATATCGGCTGTACTGAAATTGATACATCCTGCCTCGCCGGTGGTTGTTTCTCCATTGAAAGGTGCATAGACCTTTCGCAAGTCTGGCTTGAGCACGATAAAACCAAGCCCTGCCAGCAATTCCCCTCCTTCAATTTCAGCCCCTCGCTGCAACCAACGTGCTTGAGGATCATAAATTCTCAATCGCTCAATCGAGCCGTTTGCCGCCACTGGCTGCTTCTCTTTTGTTAACAGCCAACAGCCGAATAATCCTAGGGAAAATATCCCTAACCGGAGTAAGAAGCGAGGTAATTGGTGTGTTTTCATTCTTACTGAGCCTAGAGCCGCTTGTAATGACAGGAAAGGAGCGATCGCAACAGTAGTATTGGCGATCGCTCCACTACAAAAAATTGCTACCGCTCCAGCGATTCGTTTATCCTCTTAGCTGCTTGAAGCGCAAGACCAAAACCAGTTATAACGCCTCCGCCGTATACAACAATTTTTGAATGTAAATTACTCGAAAAGGTGGTAGACACCAAGATTGATGCCGCTCCAGCAAAAATGCCAATTGCTGCGAACATAGGTTTAGCTCCTTAAAGGTTTGGTGAATGCCCTCTCTCGTATCGTGGGCAGGCAATATTAGAGCGCCCTTGCGCGATCTCGGCTTTAGCAATTAACCAAATCTATTTACTTTTTCGTCTTGCATCGCTTTCAATCAACTGTTTTGCCGTCACAAGTTTAGATAACGGATAGGTTTCTGGATTTTTAGCGATCGCTTCAGCTTCTTGCAGAGTCATGATTGGCTTTAATACTCCTTAAAGGTTTGGTGAGTGCCCTTTTTCGTACCGCGGGCAGGCAATATTAGAGCACCTTGGGTCTAGTCTTTAGTTTTTGCCGTGGTAACGCGACAGGTAGAATCGTCTTCGTCCTAAGTTTTAGATGTTTACCAGTCAGTGCTGATTAACTTAATCAAACTCTCTACAATCCTCAGTCTTTCCTCTAAAGCAGAGACATCACCACCCGCAGAGGAAAGCTCCCTGATTGATGCTTCAAGCTCACCTTTTTCTTTCTGCAACTTTTCAAGCTTGGTCATTAAAAACTCCTTAATAAATTCCATCGCGTTGCTGTTGAAGCTGATTCACTTCAGCCAGCAGAGTCTTAGCATCATCTAACAGCTTTGTCTCGATTTGCCGAATATTGGCTTTCAGATATTCTTCGATCAGTTCAATCGCTTTGTTCCTTGCTTCCGATTCAGAGGCATAGCCATAGTGCCAAAAGTTTTTGCTAGGAGCAGCGCTGCCTCCAACCAGAAAAGCCCAACCCCGGATTTCTTCACGGGCATGACATTGCAATTCGATCCAAAAACGTGTTGTCAGTGCTGTTCCGCCAACCCATTCCGTTGTAATTTCAGTGTTTTGATACATTATTTACCCTTCCAAATTCATACAACTGGCAATTTCTTTAATGACTACGCCAACCAAACCGCAGATTGCACCAATGATGGGAGCAGCACCTCCGGGTAGTTTTTTGTCCATCACGGCATAAGTCCCGCCTACTGAAATCGCTACTAGAAATGCAAGCAAAAAGCTAATCGTTAACTGTTTCTCTCTATTTCTCATGTTGCAAAACTACTCCTAAAAGGTTTTGGTAGTACATTTGTTGAGGGCTATAGCTGACAGGCTGAGCCTTGGGGTGCTGCTGTTTGTACACCGTTAAAGCACGATCGATTGCTAACATTCGCCGCTCTTGATCATGAGCAATGCCATCTTCGGTATTACCAAGACCAGGCGCATTCCAACGGTTTTTCTGTGGGTCCCAATAGGCTTGTGTACGTGCCCAAAGAATGGCAGCAGCGCCCTTCAAACCGCGTTGCTTTGCCTGCTGTAAGCGCTCTATGTAACCCAACTCTCCTAGAGCTGCCAACGGTGCCTGATTCGCCAGGTCAATGCCGTTGAGCTTCTCCTGCAAGGTAAGCTTGATGCCGACCTCTTTCGCGATCCGGTTCATTACAGCGGTTTGCCGTTGCAGTCGTTTCAACTGCTTTTCATCGGCTTCTTCAGGCGAAGCGGCTCCATGCTGATAGGAGAAGCTGCCCAAATTCCAAACACCGTTACCAGGGTCGGAATGCCCGTAGTAAGCACGAGTTTTGCTACCGTTGGGTGTGCGAGTGCCTTCAGCATGACCCACCGTGCGCGAAACCGCAGAGTCAGACCCACCAGCAAACACGCTAGTGGTTTGGGTCGGTGCTTTGCTTTGGCTTTGGCTCTGTTGTACGATCGCCTGGGTTGACTGCACCACACGGGGAGAAACCTGGGCACAGAGCAACCCAAGAAGAATGCCGCTGCGGATGACTAAGCGGTAGCGCATGGTTCCTCCCATGGGTCAGAGACCTTCTCCGGTGGTCCGTACAAATGGTCACCCCAAGCATTGATTTTCTCAATCTGGCTAGCGCCATCATCTTCGCCCATCCAAAAGCCTTGAAAGCGAATCGGCGTATTGCCTGCTTTCAAAAACCCGTCGCCTTTACCCAATAGAAAGACACCTGCATCCTCGTTGTAGCCAAACGCCACATAACTAGCGCCGATATCGGCTGCTTGGAAGACAATGCGATCGGGTAGACCCCGCAGGAGGTCTGGGTGAAAATCATTTTTATCTGGTGTTGGTGTTGCCAACACCAAATCAAAGCCATGCTTGCGGTTAGCGCGTGAGAGCGACGCTGGCGCATGGTTGGTTTTTTTGACCCCTAGGCGAGAAACAGTTTCACCAAACTCATCGACAATCACCACAATCCGGCACAGTGGGTTCTGTGGGTAGATACGATTCCATTGCTCGATCGAGCTTACCCGCTCCTGACGAAAAAGATTTTCGCGCCTTTTCGCTTCCGCCAGCAGCGCTTCCATGGCTGCCTCGTAAGAATGTTCATCCGAGCAGGGTGGTTGAAAATTCCAGCGTGAATGCTCAAAGCCAAGGAAGGTTGAACCCTGGATATCAAACAACGCCAGCTTGAGATGCTGAGGTTTATGTTTGAGGCACAATTCCGACGTGAGTTGACGCAGGAATTGGCTCTTGCCACTCCCCTTCCGCCCCGAAACCATCAACCCGATAATGTTGTGTTTCCTTAAAGGGTTGCCATCCAAGTCAAGCCCGACCTTGCAGGAAAAACCATGCTCAGGAAAGGTTTTCTCCTCTTCTGTGAGCAGTGGTTGCATATAGCGCTTGAATTCCGGTCGCTCCCACTCATTCCCAGTCAAGGGATCGTGGATTTCCACTCCACCAGGGACAATTAAAATGGAAGCCGTTGCTTGCAGCCCAGCATGACCGACAAAGTTATGCCGCAGGGGTGGAATTTTCCCCAGGTCAGTATCAGGTTCAGGTGCAAAAAACAGCCGCTTGACACGAATGCTTTTCAGCGATCGCTCCGGTACATAGGTAATCTGCTGCTTAAACCGTGTGCTGACCTCAGCAATTTTCTGACCTAACGCATGAACTTCGCTGGACAGTGCCCAATCCGGTGTAGAGGATGGTCCCGCAATTGGATCGGTGACAGTCTCTCTGGGCGCAACGCGCTTGTCTTGCATGGTCGCTTGCTCAGAAGCGATCGCTTTGAATTGATTGAGTGCTGCCTGCAAGTCTTCTTCGGTATACTCATAACGCGCAATTTCCGCCCAGTATTGCTCCTGGGTGATTTTCTTAGCAATCGCGCGCTGCATGAGCTGCACGAGATAATTGAGCCGATTGGGGGGCGGAGAAGGCATGGCGATTACCGAGGAAAGCCGTTGAACCAAAGTTTGCAGCAATCGTGAATGATTGAATGCATTGCCAACACTTGAAAAGCGATTTCTAAGCGCGATCGGGTGATGCCTCGAAAGTAAAGTAGGTATAGAAAATAAGCGATCGCCAACCCGCCAACTGTGATGGGTGCCATCAGCAAAAAATAAAGTGCGTGACCGACAAACGGGAGGCTACAAGACCAGCCGATCGCTGTCCACACAGCCGCAATGCCAAGCAAGTCTTGCGCTAAAGCGATCACGGATGGAGCTTGCCAGTGACGATCGTCGTCCGCTACAACCAGATCGTCCTCACTACTGTGAAGCTCATTACTATCAATGGCAACCTCATCAGGTGCAGGTGGCAGTGCGTTGCTTTCATCCGTCGCGTAAACCGGGGGAGGTGAAAAATTGGGCAAGTCTAGATTGTTGAACGTCTTCTTTGATGCCTTTGATACGGGCGTTGCAGGAACAGGCTTTTGAGTTGGCGTAGGCTTTTGAGTTAACCGTGCTAAATCAGTTAAGGCAGTCTCGTCTAAATGCATCACTAAATACTGCTAAGTGGAGGTGGTTCAGATGGAGCAGGGTTTGGCTTCGGTCTGGGCTTCGATGTTGGCTGCGAAGCAGGCTGTAAAGGCTTTTTGGTTGCCGCTGGCGATGGACTGGGCGAGGCTACAGGTGTCGGTTGCCATTTGACGTTTTGAAAAAAGAACCAGGCACCAACCGCTACCGAAAGGGTGGCGATTGCCTCTGCCAGCCACAACAAAACCTTGCGACGCAACCGTTGTCTCCGCATCAATTGTCTCCGGGTCAATGGCGCTGCTGGGTTACCTGCTTTAGGCGTGGTAGTTGCAGGGTTGCGAACCAGCGAGTCAACATCGATCGCCGTTGCAGCCTCTGTTTGGATCACTGTTGCCGCCTGGTCGGTAGTGGTTGCAGGCTTACGCATCAATGAGTCAACATCGATCGCAGGTTGACCTGTCAGCGGTGTGTCGTCAAGCGTCCGGTTGTCACGTGGGCTTTGTGCTGCTTGACTGTGCTGCCTGACCAGCTCAAACAGTTGCCGCGCCAAGTCGTCAGTGGTCTGTTGCTGAGTTACCTCAGCCAAGCGTAGTTGGGCTGGCGGCTCCGCAAACGGCTGCAATTGATGTTGCTCCCTCAACCGATCCAACCAGCGCTTGTGATAGTAGAACAGGCGGCTATCCGCCGCAAACTCTTCGAGCGTGATGCGGCACTGCCAGTGAGGATCGACGCTCACTGCTTTTAGCGCATTGCGTAAACAGGTCAAAGCCGCATCTTCGCGACCAAACACTGCTAGCAACTCTTCAAAAATGCGCTTTTGCGAGTCGGTGACGTAGACAATTTCAATCCAGGCAGAAGGCTTAAATTCGTTGTAGACCGCTTGAAACGCCCGAAAACGCTGTGGATCATACCCCTCTGCCGTGACTGTCATTGGCAACAGCGGCTGTGGTGGAATCATTGGAGCGGGCGCAGGTGGAAGGCTCGGCACCGTGACGGTTTCTGGGGCTGGTGCAGGCAACTGCGGTGGGTAGCCTTGTTGACCGCCCACCATTTGTATGACCTGCCCCATTGCCCGCTCAAACTGTCCAGCAGTGCCACGGAAACGCATCCCCTTGATCTCAATCTCCATCCGTTCTTCACTTGGCATGACGGTTTAGGGAAGCATATTGCATTGAAATAGCACCACTACGACCCGTCCTAGCTCTGCCAATCGCTGCTCAAAAGCTTGGCGATGAGCATCCCAGTAGGGCTTAAGCCAAAGGGTTATAGGGACTAGAAAATAGCTCGCTGTTCTGATCAGCTTGAAGCCGATCATGATTTTGAGGATTAACCGCATTGGCAGTTTGGAGAGCACTTGACGGCATTTCACTCGCAGCGGTCGCAGCATAGCTTTGCAGCGTCGGATTTGACGAGGCAGACGGGTGCGGGTGCGGCGGTGCTTGCAGAAAAAATTCGTCGGGCAGATATTGCGCTTTGCTGTTTCGACCCATTGGACCCATTGCGGCATTTGCATCTTCTTGCCCTTGGTAGTAGAACTGCTCAACTGCTAATCCCAGCGCTCGATCTCGCCCTTTTAAGTGCGAGATCAGCGAGAGGGCTGCTTTTTCACGACTGTAAAGGGCTGGGACGAACACGCCCCCAAGTCCTGCAACAAGGGTCACGATCGGCAAGGTGCGTGTCGCCCAGATGGCAACGAACTTTTCCGATCGACCCCCCTCACCAAAAACGCCAATATGAGCTGCACCGAGCAGGCCGAGAGACAGGACAGCGCCCAAGCCAGCGCCAAGCATAAATTCAGTGAGCGTCTCTGGAACATTGAGATTCGCTTTCATTGCTTTCGATTGCCTCGTAATTTGAGCTTGCTGAAAATGAATTAGTGCCGCCCGTCGCCGAGCCGTTTCATCGATTCGTTCAATGAGTCTTGCGCTGAGCGAATCGCGGGAATGGTTTGCAGCCCACGGATACCCGTGGCTGCCAACAACTTTCCCAATGTGGGTGTACTGCTAACTTGAGCATCCAGCAACAGCTCTGATCTTTTTACCTGCTCCTTAACTTCTGGGTCGTCGTACTCGCCCGTCGTCAAGTAGTAGGCTGTGAGCAAATTGGTGGATGTTTCAATATCCCCAGCCCTCGTTTGGGCATTGTGCTTAATGTTGGCAGCGAGACGATTTGTTAGATCCAGAGACGATTGGTTGCTTTCACGATTGAGATGCCCAGTTGTTTCGTTAAAGGCGCTGTTTGTAGCAGGGCTGGGGGTTTCGGCAACTGGAGGCTTCCCGCTAGGCGTTTCTGCCCGATGTGCAGCGATCGCTTGATTCACCGTCCAACCGTTTTCTTTCATCATGGTCTGAAACTGTTGGAACGAAGCTAGGTGCTCGTCACGGTACTGCGTTCGCTTTATGTTGAGAAAATCTGCGACCTGATCAACTTCCGGTGGAGCAAAGCCCGTAGCGGCTGAAATCTCCGACTTCGTATAGTTTTTTGGCTCGAATCCGCTCATGAATTTTGTACCTTTTGATAACGTCTGCTAGTCGATCTGGATCGGCCTCAATTTTGAGGAACTCACGTTTGCTGAAGTGGCGACCTCTGCCAGCGTTGCAGTAAAAAAACATCACCACGAAGCGAGCAAAAGTCACACGATCTAGCCGTGCTCCTGGTTCCATGTCCAGCCACTTCCGGTACTCATTGCCCGTATCGGGGTTCTTTGCGCCCACTAGAGACAGCGCAGTTTTCCAAGCAAAGCCATCAAGGTCTGCCTCGCAACAAGGGATTTCCTCTACGACTTCAACAGAGATCGGCTTCATAAGTGTCCCGTGATGTTCCGTTGTATCCCGTGGAATGCCGACAGGCTGGGCATTCCGGCGTTTCACGGGACTTAAAAAAACAATAACACAGGTATTGTAAAAAGTTGCTCTAAAGGTTGCTATCTATAGCAACCTTGTTTTTATTCAGATTCGTGCTGATCTTCCTGTTCATCAAGCACATGATCCAATATCCGCAGAGTCTTCTTAGAAACGTCTCTCCGCAGGGCTTTGAGAATTACGAACAACAAGTAGACCGAGGAAAGATGATCCTTTACATCCCTCGGCGGCTCTTTGTAGGAGCTAGTCGTAGGGTCTTGCACCCAGTGATCAACTACGCCCTTGGTGCGACCCAGCAGCTCAGCGAGGCGCTGGGTCGTCATACCTTTACCAATCAGTTGCTTAAATTTGCGAGGATGCATGCACTACCAAAGGTTTCGCGATTTCAAAATACTTTCGGCATGCTCTTCAGATTGAATCTCCAGAGAGTAAAGATGGCACTTATCTGGCATCTGATCCCGATCAGCAACCTTAGAAAACCCAAAGCGTTGAAGCAGATTGTCCCCCTCTTCGTACTCTCCTAAGGCAACAACCTGTAAAGGGAAGGCAACATGATCGGAGCCTATCCAATCCCCTAGCGCAGCACTCAGCAGTTGTAGGAGAGGGTTGCGCTTAATTCTGCCCCGATAGGCTTCTGCCAACACAACACCAGAGACGTACCAGCTAGTTTGCGGTTGCTTCTGACAATAACTTAGGGGCACTGGTAATAGTTCTTGCTCCCGAATCTGTCCCGTCGTAAAGGCAGAAAATTGCTCAGGGGCAATCGCCCAGATCCCAATGGACGCTACGATTTCATCCGTCTCTGTCATGATGACAGTATTACCTAGGGGGTAACGCTGCCACCAGCGACGGAAGCACTCAAATGAGATTGAGCATTCCTGATACGCATCGGCATCGATCGACCAAAGCCGACGCAAGTGCTCAATCTTTTTGAGCGATTGGGCAGGTTTTAAGCGGTCATTTGGTCCGATCAAGGTTGCTAATTCTTGATATGCGACAACACTAGGCTTGTCTAAAGTGCGAGTTGCCATAAAGCTTGCTACTGACTACACGAAAGAATTCTTCTCATAATAGCTGTATGTTTGAAATTCAGGCTCTCTCGGCTTCGAGGCTAAGTGCTGCGATCGCTCTTACTTGCAGCATTTTCCCCAATCCACCCTTGTTAGAGCATCCGGCTCTATCTTTACCGTTAAGCCTTGGGGACAAACGGCTGATTCGCCTTTTCGGTCTTGGCGATCTAGCTTATTGGGTTGCTATCAGAGACAACATGGTAGTTGGGATCACAGGTCTTTATAGTTGGGACAGCGAACCAGGCATCGCTTGGCTCGGTTGGACTTGCGTCAACCCAGCTAATCGAAGACACCAGATCGGACTCAGCCTACTGCACACAGTTATCAAGCACGCGCGAGACTTGGAGTATCAGCAGCTCAATCTGTGGAGCACCAATCATCCTGATTACGCGATCGCAAATCGAATGTTTGATCTGTTGGGGTTTAAAACAGTAAAAGCTGAGCCTAGCGACTCAGCTTTTTATCGTATAGAGCGGACATTGTTCCTTTGATAGGACAATTACAATTCAGCCATATCACTAGGATCAGGCAGTCCTGCCTCTGCCAGAGCCTTGCGCGTTGCATCTAGTTTCAGCTTCAAAATCGCATTCTCTTCCTTTGTTGCGCCTGGTGTTTGGAGACTATCAACAGCCTCACGAAACGAGGTCGCCTCAACACTGAGGAAGGACGCAAAAGCAAATTCAACCGCTTGGGGCACACTAATCCGGTTCGCCTCAGCAAATTGTTCCACAGCCTCAACTACCGGGTCAGGCATGAACCGGAGCAAATCTTCGACACCGCTGGAGGGAGGCGACTGGCGCAACTGCATAAGCTTCTCGATTTGATCAACTGGCGGGATACTTCCGTTATACCTCGGACTTAGAATAAAAGTCACCTGCCTCTCTAGCAGCAGCATATGTGGGTAGTAGTAGGCAGAGAGAGGCATCAATAGAATTCGCACAGCTTCAGGCGGAATCTTATCAATGTAGATTGAGCTTAGTGCTTGATGATTTTTAAAGCGCGTGCGAAAGTCTCCTGCTTTACCGATGTAAAGGACTTCGCTCACCGTCCTGAGTGCATAAACGCCTGCCGTGTTAGGTAGATTTTGGAAGCCTCGCTCCAAAGGAAGGCATTCTTCAAACGGTGTTCGTTGGATTAACTTTAAAAGACGGCTGACTTCAGCCTTAAGCTGTGGAATTGACGGCACCAGCTAAAATCGTAGGCGGACAAGTGCCAGAATACATCTCAGCACCTCACAAAACAAATTTCTGTTCTGAACAATAGATTGAAAAATCTTTCGGAACGAACGCTTTAAGGCAACGGCAATACCCACATTACGGAAGCCAGCAGTCACACACTGCTGGCTTTTTTTGACATCATGACACTCAATGCACTCACCCACCCTGAAGATCCAGCTTCCCTCGCCACGCACCTACGTGAGGGGTACGTGATGGGCTGTGTCCCTGGCATCATCACTTCTGTCGATGATGTTGAGAAGCTAGGACGAGTTAAAGTCAAGGTCGATCTGATTGACCCCACCACCAACCTGCCCAATGCTTCAGATGGCTACGCTTGGGTGGGAGAGGAGTTCGTTTGCAACGCCCAGGCGGGTGGTGCCCATCGATTGCTGAAAGATGGCACACAATGTTTTCTCGTCCCAATCATGGGCAAGCCAACCCAGTGGGTACTGATTGCCTGCGTTAACTCCCGTGTTGATCCGCCGCATCCCGAGCTAGACCGTGCCAAGGAACTCCACGGGAGTGTCAGCCCTAAAGATGTCTACAAGATCAGCAACGATACGGATCAATCACAAGTGCATGCTTTTCCGCATGGCGTGACCGAGATGGTTACTGGAGGGGGAGACACGATCGCTCAAACCGCTGGAGGGGCACGCACCCACTTACAGCAAGATGGCGGAGCGCGCATCGAAAATCCCTTCAGCTTTAGTACCCTTACCGCCGACGGCAGCGTCATCCAAAAATCAAAAGAAGGTGCTCAGACAGCGCTCAACAAAGATGGAACAGCATCCTTCAGCTCTGGATTTAACGCAGCCTTAAAACTGCTGGCGCAAGAAACCAAGTTGGCAGGACCACTAGACGATGTGTCCCAGGCACTCAATCAAGCGCAGAAACTTTTGAACGGCTCCTTAGGGCAAGCGCAGAGGATGCTGCAATCACTCAACACGGTAGTAGCTCAACTCAATGCTGACGGTGATCTAGAAAAAGCGATCGTCGATGCAGACAAGTTTCTAGGGACGCTCCAACAGGGAATTGGTACTGCGCTCCAGCCATCTCTGACCGCACTCAGCACAATCCAAGGAGCAAACCCAGAACAGTTGGGGGAACGACTCCTACCCCAGGTGCAAGACGTTCTGGCTCAGGGGATTGACAAACTAGCTCCCAAAGTGGAGGCATTACTAGAACAGCGGCTCTCGACTTCAGCACTTGTTCAGCAGTTGCAGCCGCTCACGGAGAAGGTGATCGACACGCCCGAAGTTCGCGCCATCATTGAGGGTCTGCGCTTCGATCCCAAACTGCAACTCCAGGCGATCCTAGATGAACTGCTGCCTAAAGGGTTTCAGTCGGTACAGCATTTGGCTGGCTTAGGGCTGGCAGATAAAGTTGGTCAAATTCAGGATCTACTCATACGGCCACTGGTGCTAACACCGAACGATGAGCCAGCGAATAACCAACAACCAACAACTAACGACGAAGTTAATGAACAAACGCTTAACGAGCGTGTCACTCAACTCCAAAAGCTACTGCCTGACTACGCTCAGGAACTCGTCGGCTTCAATGACCTCAAAGCGCTCGTGCAACCAGGAGCAGACAGCAGCGAGAAACCTTTGCAACAATTGCTAGGGCAAATTCAAACAGGCATTGTCAGCACGACCAAAAAACAGCTAGAGCAGGCTCAGCCATTAGTTGACGCGATCGCACCGATTCAATCGTTGGTGCAGGCGGTTCGCGCTGGAGACGCTGACAAAATCTTGAGTCAAGTTGGCGCGTTGGCACAGAACAGCGGCATCGGTAGCGCTCTTAGTGGCATCAAGCCCACTGATTATGCTGGACTCGTCAATCAAACCCTTTCAAGCCTGACAAACCAGCTACAACCCCTGCTCAAGGAAGCTCTGCCTCAGCTAGGGCAACTAAGTAGCGCCATTCCCAAAGACACCGGGGCTTTATTGCGGCTCACCAATCAGGTGGGGGAGATGACCGCCAAAGAAGTGGGCAAAAGTGCCGTGATGCGAGTTTCGGCTCTTGCCGCCGAAATGGTTGACCCCAGTGGCAAAAATTCAATCTTTGCGGGACTGGGTGGCGCTGGACTCAAAACGCCGTTTGGTAAATTTAGCTTTGGCAGCCTGGGTGGAGTCCTGTTTGGCGGTGGTGGACAGATGGCGATCGCCACCGCTGCCGCTGGACTTTTTCTCAACAAAAATGGAGTCTCCCTTTCCAGCCTCAACGAAGCCAAATTGGATGACAACGATCAGGTCATTTTTACTGGCGAGAATGCTCGCATTATGACTGAGGGCAATGCGGTCAAGTTGCAGGCGATCGGTAGCAATGGTAGCACCAGCGAGATCCAGATCAACCCAGATGGCATTTTCATCAACGGCTACGAGTTCGGCTTGCTGCTTAGTCGTTTAGCCGTCCTAGAAGGACAGTTAGCGGCACTGTCACCGCTAAATACACCTTAGAGATGTTCTGAAAGGCTTTAATTTATTTTGTTCGGAACGCTTTGGGAACACCGTCTCTTCGCCACTGGCTTGCTTTGCCCAAAAAATCGGCAAGTCGCTCAAGGGTTCCTTCGATTTTCTCAAGCTTCGAATCAAGATCTTCTTGCTTAAGGCACCAAAGCTCTGTCAGGATTGTGGCCTCCCCATAATCAGACAGGTAAATATTTAACGTAATTTCTTGAGGCGTAGCCCTGCTGCTTTGATGCCGAAAAGTAGGATTAAAATTAGGGCATTGGATGTCAAAATGAAACCTTGCGACAGGAATTTCTTTTTTCAAATCAAGTTGAACTCCTGTCTCCCCACCAAAAGTCTGAGGCATCTCCTTGAGGGAAGAGGAGAATTTGTCCTGTTCGAATTCCTCTCTGGTGACCTGCTCATTCGACTCAACGTAGTGCAACACAATACCTGTAATTGTCCCGGTAAAAGCGGTTTGCACTGATTCTTCAGGGTTTGTGTAGAAGATGAATTGTGAGTCGACCCAGCTTAAAACGTCAGGCAACCCCGCAGCTCTTAATTTGTTGTAGAAATCAACTAAATTTAGTATTCGCATGTGTTCTCCTAATAGTTTGAGTGTTGTTCTGAAACTCTAAATAAAAATTATTTCAGAACAGACCAACAGCCGCAGCGTGGTGAAAGCTTCGAAAAAGATCAACACGTAATAGGTCATATGTCGATCTTTTTCAGCTTTATCGACATGTCAAAAGGGAAGAACCTCCAGCACCCATCCGTCAGGCATTTCAACTAGCTGCACATCGCCGATCTGAAAAGGTTTCCATTCTTCTAGAAACGGATCATCACAGCCAAAGTGTTGAAGTCGCTCGCGGAACCATTCCAGCTTCAAGGCAAAATCTCGCTCATAGTCAGGATCGCTTGGAGCCAAGGCTTCAATAAACGCCCGCATCTCTTCTGGACTTAACTGCGCGGCTTCGCCCTCAGAAGGTAAAGCCTCTTCTGGCAGATAGGGGGAAGAGGGAGAAGGGAGGGGGGGAGGGGATAGAGGATAGGCGATCGCTTCTTCCTCCCTTCCTGACCGCTGACCGCTGACCGCTGACCTTCAACCATTGCTCTTAGATGCTCCAAGGGATACTGCTGCTGGGCGATCGCCAATGCAACGGGAGGTTGTGGGTTCCCACTGGCATCTAGAAACATAATGGACAGTTCGCCATCAGGTCGTCGCATGGAGTAGCACAGTCGGAGCTTGTTATAAGCCAGGTCAAGCCATTCTTGTTCCGCTGTAATGACTAGATCATCTTTCACCTGTAGCGTCTGCGGTTGATAGCGGCGCTGCATCGCTGCCATCAAATAAGCCGCAGGAGAAACCAGCGGGGGCAATTCAGCCCTTGCCTGTCGCTGCTTGGTATAGGCGATCGCAGTGCAAAACTCCTCCCACGAATGCAACTTAATTTCAGCCACCAAGCTGCTGTAAATGCGCTCCTTCGGGATCGCAACCGCTTCCAACTCTGGTAAATATTTTTCTTGAAGTTTTGTAAAGGCGGGCGACGGCGTATAGGTCTTTGTCTTAGAAATTCGCGATCGTTGGAGTGTTTTTCGATCAGCTAACTGGGTCTTGCTAGACCGTTCCTGCGAAGGAAGAATTACCTTTGTTCCGAACTCTTCCTCTTCCTTTTTTTTCGGAACAAACAGGTGGGTGGGTGGGTGTTTTTGTTTAAACGAAGTTTTAGATCTAGATAAATCTAGATCCGGATCTTTCCGGTCTCCAAAGCTGGCTTCTGAAGCGGGTTCCAGCGGTCGATCGCGATCCGATTGTCGCGTTTTTGCCCATGAAAAGACATTGAGCTGTGGGTCTGCCTGTTGGTTCGGTCTGCGGCACGCTAATTCAAGAATCCGAAACCCACGCTTGCTGACCGCTACTAAACCACTAGCGACCAGTTGCTTACGCGATCGTTGGTAGGTGCGAATATCCATCGGTTTGCCCCGATGTTTGCCTGTACGTCGCTTTAGCGCCTCTCGGATTGACTGTTGATTCACCGCGTCATTCCATGAGTAGAAATTTCCGAAGGGAGCGATCGTGTGCAGATACAAAAAGAGGTCGCTTGCTGAAGGAGTTAGATCTCTCTGAGTTAAAGCCTCAGCAAGATCTATCGGTCGAAAAGCAGCAAAAACTTCTGCACTCCTCGAAGGTGGTTGTGCTATCATCAGTACGAAAAGTTTTCAAATTGAATCGACCCGCAGACGAACGCTGGTGGTACAGCCTAAGTCGCGGGTTGTTTTTTTATTGGTCGTAGGGTAGAAGGTTCGGAGTGGTAATCCGATTTGGGTCTGAGGGTTTTTCCAGAAAGTTGGTAAATCTTCCAAAAACCTTACCAGATCCTAGCAGTGATCCGTTCTTTTGAGATCTTTTTAAACTTGTTAAAACCCCTGTTCTGAAAGGGACACAGGCTTCAGCATTCAGAACAACAATAAATAAGGAGTGGACTTCGTTCCGAACGTTTGAGATTAATTCTTTTCGGAACAAGCAAGCCTTGTCAACATTTCTAGTGTGCACTAACATTCTTAGTGCACACTAGAAAAAAATATGGTGCGACTTAGGAAAGAAACGTTCCATCTTCAGGTGAGATTGGAGCGGCAAGAAGAGTTTAAAGCGATCGCTGTTCGGTGTGGGTTGATCGTTAAGCGAGGGAAATACGTTGGAGAAGGCAATGCCAGCGAGTTGCTTAGCGCGATCACACAGCTACCAGACCCAGACAAACAAAAACTTATTGAGATGATTCAGATGGCAAAAACCGCAACAGATAAACAACATCGATCAGAAACACTTCAGATCCCGCCTCATAAAATTTATGCAGTGCTGGGGCAAAAAGGCGGTGCGGGTAAATCGACGACCTCAGGGCATCTTGCTGTTTGGTTCAAACAACAGGATATCCCTGTTGTCTTCGTAGACGCGGACGGACAGGCATCCGCGTCCCCCTGGATGGAGTCTTTAGATGTACCAGTTGTGCAAATTACGGACCCAGAGCAGTTGTTTGCCTCCTTGCCACAGTTAGCCCGAGAGTATGGCGCTGTAGTAGTTGATGGTCCAGGGAATGCAGGCGAGATTACGAAAGCCATTTTGACCCGTTGTGACATTGCGATCGTGCCTAACCGTCCATCCGAGTTTGACCTTCGCAGCAGTGGCAAAATTGTGCAATTTATTCAAAATGTGCGGGAAGTGCGGAGTGGTGACCCTAAAGCGCTGATTTTTATCAATGCGGCTAAGGGCGACCATTCCATTTTGCTGAGGGAAGCAAAAGCCGTCTTGGAGCAATGCAGACTACCGTTGGCAGACACGATTATCAGAGATTTGACCTGCATCACCGATGCGCCAAGCCAGCAAACAACCGTTTTCCAAATGAAAGGGAAAATGCCAGCCAGCGCCGCCAAGGATTATGATGCTTTGTTCTCGGAAGTGATTGAGGGTCTGGTCAATGGCTAGAAGAAGTTTACATCAAGCGGTTGAAGGTGCTGGCTTAATCGATGAGCAGGATCAACAGCTACAACAGTTTATCAGTGGGAAACCTGGCATAGCCTCAAACGAAGAAGTGTCACGGTTGCAAGCAGAAATTGAGCAATTACGAGCAGCTCAATCGCCTGAACTGGAACAAGAAATCGCAGCGTTACGCGAGCAATTGGCGCAATCAGGTGAGGTTGAAGTTGCTCTTGACCTTATTGACCCCAACCCAGCGCAGCCCCGGCAGACAATT
>JBGTJW010000546.1:0-6301 GCA_041744955.1 Stenomitos sp.
GTCGCTGCCCACAACGGCTGAGATGGTGCTGCTGCTGGAACTGGCGATCGCCGCCCTTGAAGCAGGCGACTTTCAAGACCGTTGGGAGATTGCCAAACTGATCCCGACCTTTGGCGATCGCGCGATCGCACCGCTCATCACCCTACTTCAGGACGATACGGCTGAGCTGGAAGCACGCTGGTTTGCTGCCCGGATTCTCGGTGGCTATAGTCATCCTGATGTCATCAGGGCATTAATGGATCTGCTGCAAACGGCTGCCAGTGAAGAACTCAGCAGTGTGGCAGCCGAGTCGCTGGCAAATTTGGGCACGGCGGCGATCGCGGCCCTGACAGACCTCCTGGCGATCGACGATACACGCCTCTTTGCAGTGCGATCGCTGGCACACATTCGTCGCTCGGAAACAATTGCTCCCCTGCTAACAGTGGTGCGTGCCCCTGATCCAGCAGTACGAGCGATCTCGATCGAAGCTCTGGGCAGTTTTCATGATGCCCGTGTGCCGCCCGTGCTGGTAAACGCGCTCCATGACGAGAATGCAACGGTTAGACAGGTTGCGGTGGAAGCGTTAGGGTTCCGCCACGATCTGACTCTACCACTGGCGTTAGTCACGCTGGTGTCGCCACGTCTGCGGGATACCAATGCGGCGGTTTGCCAGCGAGCGGCGATCACGCTGGGACGACTAGGCACCGATGCTGCGGCAGAGGCGCTCTTTACTGTGCTCAAGTCTCCGCAAACGCCACCACCCTTGCAAATCGAGGTTGTTTGGGCACTCACCCGAATTGGCAGCGCGATCGCCCTGGACTATCTGCGACAAGCACTACCTCTGTCCCAGGAGCCAGCAGCGCAACCGCTCTGTCAGGCGCTCATTACTGCTGTGGGGCAGTGGGAAGCCGCCGAGACCAAGCCCCAGGCGGCTCAACTGTTAATGGCTACTCTTGCCACCCCGCTTGTGGTCGATCAGCCTGCGCTCAGACAAGCGATCGCGCTGGGTCTCGGTCAATTAGGGCAACCAGACGCGCTCGAAACTCTGATGCAGCTTCTGGCAGATGAAGCGATGGGCGTACGGCTCCACGCCATTGCGGCTCTTAAAGCCCTGGATGCCCCAACTGCCCATCAGCGGCTAGAGCAGTTGGCACATAGTGACTTGCCGGAGCCGCTGAGACAGGGTGTGGCGATCGCGTTACGAGAGTGGTAGATGGGAGGGTGAAAAGGTGAAAGAGTGAAAGGGTGAAAGGGTGAAGGAGGTCTTTTTTGTGTGGAAGTGGCTGTTACAGTCGTTTACCAGCTACTAGCCTTGAAACTAACGACTCATTAGCAGTCCTTTAACAACTCCTTTGACAACTCCTTTTTGCCCAGATACTTGCATGGACACTGTAGAATGCGGCAAACTGACGCTAGTCAGATACATTGACTGATTCCGCCCGTGCCAGTTTGCCCCTGGCACCCTTCTTAACTCCTCAAGATGAAGATAAATGCCGCTTTCAAACACCCATCGCCGCACCAAGATTGTTGCTACCATTGGTCCAGCAACTAGCAGTCCAGAGGTTCTGCGCGAGCTGATTGAGGCAGGTGCAACAACTCTCCGCCTCAATTTCTCCCACGGAACGCATGAGGATCACCAGCGCAGCATTCGTCTCATTCGCCAAACCTCCTTTGAGTTGAACCAACCAGTCGGCATCTTGCAAGATTTGCAGGGACCAAAAATTCGACTGGGACGGTTTAAAGATGGGTCGATTATTCTCAACAAGGGCGATCGCTTTACTCTCACCAGCAAGCTTTTAGAAGGCACCCAGACCATTAGTTCGATTACCTACGAACCGCTAGCAGACGAAGTGCCAGAGGGTTCAGTCATTTTGCTGGATGACGGCAAGGTAGAAATGTTTGTCGAGAAAGTCGATCGCGTCACACGCGAACTCCACTGCGTCACGGTCGTTGGTGGAGTCCTTTCTAATAACAAGGGGGTCAACTTTCCGGGCGTTTATCTCTCCATCAAGGCACTGACGGACAAAGACCGTAAAGACCTGACCTTTGGGCTTGACCAGGGCGTTGATTGGGTCGCCCTAAGCTTTGTGCGAAACCCGCAGGATGTGCTGGAAATCAAAGAACTGATCGCTAGTGCGGGCAAAAATGTGCCTGTGATCGTCAAAATTGAGAAACATGAGGCGATTCAAGAGATGGAGTCGATTCTCTCCATCAGCGATGGCGTGATGGTGGCGCGGGGTGATTTGGGCGTAGAACTCCCCGCAGAAGATGTGCCTGTGCTGCAAAAGCGGCTGATTTTGACGGCGAATCGGATGGGCATTCCAGTCATCACCGCGACTCAGATGCTAGACAGCATGGTGCATAGCCCCCGCCCTACTCGTGCTGAAATTTCTGACGTGGCGAATGCCATTTTGGACGGCACGGATGCAGTGATGCTCTCGAACGAAACCGCTGTGGGTAAGCATCCCGTTGAGGCGGTGGCAACCATGGCGCGTATCGCAGTGCGAATTGAGAAGGAAAAATGGAAGAAGGCGATCGAAGACAGTGGACGATCGATCCCCAATGCGATCAGCCATGCCGTGAGTCAAATTGCCGACCAGCTAGATGCAGCGGCGATTATGACCCTGACAAAAACAGGAGCCACTGCCCGCAATGTCTCTAAGTTTCGCTCCACTAAGCCTATTTTAGCGATTACGCCTCACGTCGATGTGGCGCGGCAGCTTCAGCTTGTCTGGGGTGTCAAGCCCTTACTGGTTCTTGACTTGCCCTCAACGGGACAGACGTTTCAAGCCGCGCTGAATGTGGCTCAAGAGAAAAATCTTCTGCGTGAAGGCGATCTCGTTGTCATGACTGCTGGCACCTTGCAGGGTGTTTCTGGTTCCACCGACCTGATCAAGGTAGAAATGGTTACAGCCGTGCGTGGTAAGGGCGTGGGTATTGGTCAGGGCATGATTAGCGGTAGAGCAAGGATCATCCACAGCAGCACCGATATGAGCCACTTTAATCCGGGCGAAATTCTAGTGGCACAGCACACGGGCGCTGAATTGATCGATACCATTCGCAAAGCGGCTGGCATTATCACTGAAGACGGTAGCCTCTCCAGCCATGCCGCTGTGATTGGGTTGCGTCTGGGTGTACCCGCGATCGTGGGCGTGAAGAATGCGACCTCAGCTATCCGCGATGGCGAAATTGTCACCCTGGATCTACAGCGAGGACTCATTTACTCTGGTGCCGCTATTCCCAATCAGGTTGAGCCAGCGCTACCTGTTTAGAGGGGTGAGGGGTGAGGAGTAAGGGGTGAGGGATGAAAGGCGGTGTTTTGTGCCGCCTTTACGTTACTGCGCTAATTTGCCCAATCTTTTGCCCAGGCAAGGGTCTTGTGTACTTGCTCTAAGGTCGCTGCTTCGCAATAGAGCCGTAAAACTGGTTCTGTGCCGCTAAAGCGGATCAACAGCCAGCTTTGGTCGTCGAGGCGAAATTTGTAACCATCCACAGAGAGGCAATCAATGACGCGATGCCCAGCAATTTCAGTTGGCGGCTGGGTTTGAAGTTGGTTCAGCAGTTTTGCCCGGACATCCATGCTGGCAAGGGGCAGGTCAATGCGATCGTAGCTAGAGAAAAAGCCCGTTCGTTCTTGTAGCTTGCGGTAGAGGTCGCTCAGATCTAACCCAGAGTGGACGATCGCCTCTAGCACATACAGCGATGACAACAGGGCATCACGTTCGGGGATGTGGTTGCCATAGCCGATACCGCCCGATTCTTCGCCGCCTAGCAGCACATGGCTTTCCAACATACGATCGGCGATGTATTTATAGCCAACAGGCGTTTCAAAAACTGGCAAGTTATACAGTGCCGCTACTTTGGGCATCAGGTCAGAACCACTGATAGTCTTGACCAATTCACCGTCAAAGCCACGATGAGCCACCAGATGCTCAATCAAAACGGGGATGAGGATTTGGGAGCTGAGAAAGTTTGCCTGCCCATCGACAGCCGCAATACGATCGCTATCGCCATCAAACACTAGCCCCACTGCCAAACCAGCCGGATTTTCCTGCCGGTAGGCGCGAATATGCTCAAAAAAGCTCGATAGGTAGCGTGGTAATGGTTCGGGGGCGCCGCCACCAAACAACGGGTCGCGATCGCTGTGCAGTTCTCGAATGGGTGTTTTGAGCAATTGTTCCAGACCACCTGCCGCCGCTCCATGCATCACATCTGCAAAAACGGTCAGCTTGCCCTGCTGAATCGCCTGCCGAATGGCTGCAATATCCACCTTTGTTTCCAGCCCTTTGCAGTAGCCTTCCCAGGGATTAAAGGTCTGTAGCGTACCCGGTGTGCCCTGAACCGTTTTACCCTCTGCCAGTAGCGTTTCTACTTGCTGCGTTACCGCAGGCGGGACAGAACCACCAAACGCTCCTTTGATTTTTAAGCCAGAATAGCTGCCAGGGTTATGGCTTGCAGTGATGACCAGTGCGCCCAGGGCATTGTGTTCTTTCGCAGCCCAGCTAAAGGCAGGTGTGGGCGCGTAACCATCTGACAGCAACACATCAAAGCCAGCCGCTCTTACTGCTTCGGCCGTTGCCAGCGCAAACTCTTCGGACAGGAAGCGCCGATCGTAGCCCACAATCACTAACCGCTTGGCAGTGGTGCTGCCGTAGACGTTCGCCAGGACATGAGCCGCTAATGGTGCCACTAGCGTCAGGCGATCGAAGGTGAAGTCTGCGGCAATTACCCCCCGCCAGCCATCTGTACCAAACTTGATCGGATTTGACATAACCGACGTTGGAGAAGGTTGATTCATGGACAGACAGCCTCATGTTCGTTGTGATTCTTGCCATTTGAGTGTATGCGTAGAACAGCCCCTTCAGCTACCCCAAGCCTCTTTTTCGACGAGTCGTACGATCGCCACGATCGCCGTTAGCATCGGATTTTAGCCTATCTTGCCGGGATTCCGCTCCAACGCAGGTTTACCAAACTTTCAAGCTATATGGCTAAACCTAAACTCTGAGTTAAGAGTTGCCCTTTTTTCCGGTTTACAGCCGCCTGTTTTTTGCCGCTGCACTTAACGCTCCTAACGGTTGCATTCTAGCAATTCCCCTTTTGACACGTTACAAATGACGATCCCCCTGGCTGCGGCTTCCCCCTGATGAAGCAGGATGGAGAGAGATCAAGCGGGAAAAGCTGTAGCCAGCACTTATTGCCTGGATGTTGGTGGATATTGGAGCGATCGTCAGATAGCTCTGGCAGTCGAAGAGAACGTGAGGACAGACATAAACCTTGAAACGTCCTCTGAGCAACGGCTTCTATTCATCCCTCAGCCTTTTGCCTTTTACCTTTTGCCATGCGTACACAAAACAAAGCCCCGAAGTCTCCCTCAGGGCTTACTACTGCGATCGATAGCAGACGTTAGTTCGGTTCACTTGTCCTTAAGCGTTAACTTTCGGCTCCACAAGACTGGTTGCTTCGTACGCCTTCTCCAAATGCATCACCCGTTTTGCCTGAGCAGACAACGAACTGGCATCCAACCAGTTTGCCAGCAGCGCATCGGTAGAAAACAAGCCCCCACCATTAATGGCAAAGAAGAGGAAGCAAGCAGCGTAAACGGCTGACAGTTCCAGGTAAGGAATGCTAAAACCAGCAACCAGGATGTGGTGATACATTGCCACGCACATCGTTGAAAACAGACCCAGCGCCGCAGGACGAGTGAGTAAGCCAAATGCCAACAACGGTGCGCCAATGAGTTCCGTCAAAGCAGCAACGTAGCTAAAGAAAAGAGGAAACGGCAAGCCAATAACCTGGACGTACGCCTGGGAAAAGCTCTCAATATTAGAGAGTTTGTCTAAACCGTTATGAACGATCATCATGCCCACTACAACGCGAAGCACTGCAAAGGAGGTTTGCGAGAGCAGGTTGACATTCACATTGGGCTTGAAAACAGCGGCTAAAAGCGAGTTCTTAGGCATGGTTGGATTTCTGTGATAATTGCGCGTGGGTGAATTAACGATACATATATTAATAAACTTAACGTATTTCGTTAAGTTTTGCTAATGGTTAACCGCGATCGCGCAGCTAATTCTCATAATCTGTGCTGCTGGCGATTGATGATCCGGCTGGTGCTGGCAAATCGACCGTCTCCCGGCAGTTCGCCCAAAAGCTCTCTCTGCTGTACTTGGACACAGGTGCACTAGGGCGTGTCATCAATTAAGCCAGATCACGGTAGCAGCCAGATAAAGTGCACCGAGAAAGTTCTGCGCCCGCTTATCGTAGCGTGTGGCAAGCGCTCGATATTGCTTAAGTTTGGCAAAGAAATTCTCGATGAGATGCC
>JBGTJW010000547.1:0-8965 GCA_041744955.1 Stenomitos sp.
CAGACTGCAATCAATGGGTCATTCAACAAGGGCTACCCGCTGGGGAGTTTCTATACGAACTGGTCAACGCTGAAAGTGGGGCAGCAATCGCCAATCTTGACCTAGCATGGCCGAATGGACTGCAAGCAGGGCTAAGCCAACCTGTTGCTCTGTTGCTAGATGAGCCTCCAGAGATTGAACAAGCGATCAACCAGGCAGGCTATCGCTACTTCACCAAGGTTAACCAGTTCAAGGAATACGTCCAGCGTGAGATCTTAGCACTTGAAGCCGTTCCCCTCTCCGTTACCTAGTTTCCCTGTTCTTTCTCTTACCTATCCGTAACATCAGAATCATTCTTCATCAGTTACCAGAGTTTTCAGTTCTGCCAGCAACTTTTCTAAACGGCGTTGCTTTTTAGGGTTAGTCCATATTTGCGATCGCTTGGCTAGCCGCAAAACGTCATCAATTTGACCCTTTAACGATGAGTCTCCCGCCTCAGCATCCCCTTTAGCCGCTTTTAGACTCACAAGCGCTGCTTTGATTTGAGCTAGAGAAAGGTCTTGCGAAATTGCCTCCGCTAAAAGCTGGCGTCGTTGCTTATCATCTTTGATCCGAGCAATTGCCTGCGCTTTCGTATAGGCAATTTTCCCATTTCGGAGAGCCTCTAAAATCTCAGGTGGCAGGCGAAGTAAAGGTAATCGTGCTGTCGCAAAAGACTCCCAGGAAATTGTCCCTAATTCAGCAAACACCGTCTCTACGGCTTGAGCGTCTGGGTTAATCAAAACGTTTTGATTAGTATTACCAATCGCTTCATTTCGCATCCGATAAAGGAGAGGCGGAACATCGATTGGAGGGATGCTGAGCCTAAGCCCCAGCAGCTGCAGGATTCCTTCGGTCTCCTCTACCGGGTTCAAATCTTCCCGCTGCAAGTTCTCAACTAAAGCGAGTTGCAGGGATTCCTCGTCATTCAGTTCCCGAATCGTCACTGGGATAGCAGTTAGCCCAATTTCTTTAGCTGCTCTAAATCTCCGTTCCCCAGCAACCAGTTCAAACTGTCCAGCTTTACCTGCAGGACGCACCAGAAGTGGTTCCAGAATGCCGTGCTTCCGAATGGATTCTGTGAGTTGTTGCAGCTTTTGGGGGTCGAAGTAGCGACGAGGTTGGCTATCCGGCAAGGTGATCGCATCAATCGCAATGCTCTGATTCTCAGATACCAGATCAGGCTCAAATTTCCATTCATCCTTTAGACTATTTCGCCTTGCCATACTGCATCGCCTCTTCAAACAGACGGTCATAATCTTTGGCAACCGAATTTGCAGATTCCCCCGACATGGTGAACACGGTTGCTGCTTGACCGGGAGCATCAGCGATCGCCTGCCGCTGGTAAATTACGGAGTCTAGCAACACAAACCCTTGCGTTTTGCTCAAAGCTTCCTGAGCTTCTCTCATTAACACCGTTCCTCGCGCGGCACGACTAAGAAACATTGCGGCTTTCGGCGACCCTTTACGAATTTTCTGCGCTTGATGAACCAAACGAACAATGTCTTTAGCTGCAAGTAAATCTAAATTAGAAGGCTGAACGGGCACCAGGGCTAAATCAACACTTAACAACACAGACTTAGCTGGTTCTCCCAGTACCGAAGGAGAATCTATCACGACTGAATCATATTCTTCTGCAAGTTTGCCGATTTGATCAAACAAATCATCAGGGTCATCAATCACAATGGAAGACATTCCTAACTTCGCGAGCCATTGGCTAGAACTCATTTGCCCATCCGAGTCAACCAGAATTACCCGTTGTTGCTTCTGGGATATCCAGTATGCCAGATGGACGGCAGTAGTTGATTTTCCGCATCCACCTTTTCAATTCAGGACTCCAATTAGCATCTTCGCTATTTAGTGATTTCTGGCTATTTTGAGCCAGATGTATCGAGATTATGTCACGATCAGTGCGAAACAACTACTTTTCAGAGCACATCCTTTGTGAGCGATCGCCTGCTTTCCATGCCCCAAGATTATGACGATTGGCTGCGCCACTTGAAAGAGCGCATTAGAACCGCTCAAGTCAGGGCAGCACTCGCCGTTAATCAAGAATTGCTTCTTCTCTATTGGCAAATCGGGTGTTCCATCCTAGAACAACAGCAGCAAGAGGGCTGGGGAACAAAAGTCATTGAACGGCTGGCTAAAGATTTGAGAAAAGAGTTCCCCAACATCAAAGGCTTCTCCCGCTCCAACCTGGGATATATGAAGGCTTTTGCTGAAGCTTACCCAGATGAAGCAATTGTCCAGCGCAGCGTTGGTAAATTACCTTGGCGGCACAACCTAGCCCTGATCGATAAACTTAAAACCCAGGAACAGAGGCTTTGGTACGCTGAAAAAACAATCGAGAATGGCTGGAGCCGAGACGTTCTTGTCTACCAGATCGAAAGTAATTTATTCCAACGGCAGGGGGGTGCCATCACCAACTTTGACCGTACTTTACCCCAGGCACAATCTGATTTAGCAACCCAGATAGTCAAAGATCCTTATAGCTTTGAGTTTCTGCCGATCCAAGAAAATGTGCAAGAACGAGAACTTGAGCAGGCATTAGTCACACATATTCGTGACTTTCTAATGGAGTTAGGAGTTGGGTTTTCCTTTGTTGGTAGCCAGTACAACCTTGAGGTTGATGGGGAAGATTACTATTTGGACTTGCTCTTTTACCACCTCAAATTGCGCTGCTTTATTGTGATTGACCTAAAAATGGGCGAGTTTCAACCTGAGTACTCCGGCAAGATGAATTTTTATGTCTCAGCAGTAGACGATCTGCTACGCCACTCTACTGACAATCCAACAATCGGGCTAATTCTTTGCAAGTCTAAGAGCAAGACAAAAGCAGAGTATGCCCTGCGAAACCTAAATACTCCAATAGCAGTGACAACCCACCGGTTACCAAAACCACTCAAAGAAAACCTACCAACAGTGGAGCAGTTAGAGATAGAGATGAATACTGCGATCTCTGAACTGGCAGAACAAGCACAGCAAATATCGGACTAGCTTGACAAGTAGAACCCAACCAGTCCCAAACAGCGGTTATTGCAAGAGGTTAGTTGTGTGCCAGTTGCACCTGTCTCAGAAACGGTCGTTTCTTTTACACTCGATCGTTCCTTAATGTACATTTCATTCACGAATCACCGTTCCTATAACCCAGCAGCTTTGCATCTCATATACTTGTCATCCTGCAAGCCATACCCTTGCCAAAAATGATTGTTGAGCGTTACTATTCCCCTAAATAAAACTTCTGCTCTTGATGCCTACTAGGAGAGGAAAATAGGTTAAATATCGCCATTTTAGCCATTCTCGGCTAATGCCCTTCATGTCATATAACTTGACCTACTCTTGTCTATAACGATAATAGTTCTTGATGTATCAATGCTCTCTATCACCATTGTTTACACACCTGCTGAATAGTTTCAAGTGTTGCAGAAATAGCCTCAATTTTGCCATGAGCAATAATGGCAGGAGCTAGAACAGAAATAATGCTTAAGCTTGCTGATCTGTCAAACTGTGCAGTGATTTCTAAATTCTTTGACCAAAGATCTAAATTCATTACTAGTAGGTTCTGTTCCGTTAAAAGCCCCCTTAAAGCTGAACTTCTTTCGTTCATAAAATCTTGTTGAATAGTAGAAACAATATCTAATGCTTCACCAAATACTTGGGGCAGATAAGGAACCAATTTACCTAAAATGTGAACCCGTTCTTTTGAATCCTCAATACCATGAGCAACAGCTAAAGCTTCGTTTAGCAGAGGCTTTGGTAAATGAGGAATGAGTTCACCAAGTCTCCATGTACGGGTGCTTTCACTCCTAATATCAGGAATGGCAGCTAGCGCTTCGTTGCATATTTCTGGCACGTGAAGTGCTAGTTCAACTAATGCCTCGGCTCGATCACTTTTATCTTCAATGCTGCGTGTAACAGCCAGTGCTTCATCAAATATTTCTGGTATACAGGGTAGTAGCGCGAGCAATAACCTAGATACACATCTTTTATCCCAATCATCTTCATTGGGCATATTACGAGCAATAGCCAAAGCTTCATAGAGCAAGTTATCTGGTAGGTAAGCTATTAAAAAGCTCAATCTCCAAACTCCAGAATTGTACTGAGCATTACGAGCAACAGTTAAGGCTTCAATAGGTGCCAATTCAAGCAATGCCTGAACTCGCTCTGCTTCATCTTGCACTCTACGGGCAGCAGCAAGCGCTTCATCCGTCAAGTCCGGTAAGCGTAGGGCTAATTCGCCTAATACCCAAGCTTGGCAACGCTCATCCTTTCCACCTTTTAAGTCACGAGCAACAGCAACTGCTTTATCGAGTAGACAAGTAGGTAACCGAGGGATTATTGTTACCAGTGCTCTAGCACGGTGAAATTCGTCCTGTATATCACAGGCTACATTCAATGCTTCATGAAGTAGATGCTCTGATAGATATGGTGCTACTTCTCTCAAAGTATTACTTCGCATTTCATCGGAACAGATAGCACATACAGCCGCAAACGCTTCATCAACCACATTAGGTAACCGAGATCGTAGTGCTAGTAGTGCCTCAACTCGTTTCCAATTATTTTGAACACCTCGAGCTGCAGCCAGAGCTTCATTAAACAAAGGTTCTGGTAGATGAACGGTCAGTTTGCTTAGAGCTTCTTCTTGTGCACTTTTATCCTGAATTTTTTGTACAACAGACAAGGCTTTGCTAAGCAGAGATTCTGGTAGAAGGGGGGCTAATTCATCCAACGACTCAGTTCGATGTTTATCACTTTGGATGCTGCTAACTACCATCAATGCTTCATCAAGCACTTTGGGGAAGTAAGAAGCTAGTACAATCAATAACTTAGCTCGGTAATATGGAGGTTGTATGCTACGGGCAATAGCTAATGAATCTTCAAGTAGGTGTTCTGGTAGGTAGGGCACCAAACTGCCTATAATTTCGGAGCGAGATCCGTAGTCATCACTAATATGACGAGCCGCAGTCAGCGCTTCAGCGACGACCTCTGGTAAACGAGATGCCAGCACGACTAATCCTTTAGCTCGTTCATACTCGCTCTTTATACCCCGGATAATATCTAAAGCTCGCCTTAGTGAATGTTCTGATAAAAGAGGAGCTAATTCATCCAGAAATTGAACCGAAGTTGTATTGAAAGTAGTTTCTGGTAGGTAAGGAGCTAAAGCAGAGAACACTCTTGGTTGTCTATAATCAGATTCATGTATCCCGTAGTCAAATGCTTTGTTGAGAAGATACTCAGGCAAGTAAGGCGCTAAACTTCTCAGTGCCCAACCTAATTTATAACTTGGAACCGACCAGACTGCCGCTAAAGCTTCATCCAACACAGATGGCAGATGGGGTGCTAGTTTCGTTAATGTATAAGCGCTATATGATACTCCTTTAGTTGCGCGAGCAGCTTCTAGAGCTTCACCCATCACTGTGGGCATACGAAGTACTAAGTTACTCAATAGAAATGCGTAAGAGTCTTTATCTTGAATGCTTTGGGCAGCAGCCAGAATTTCATTTAGTAAATGCTCTGGTACATGCGGAGCTAAGTTACTCAATACTTCAGCTCGGATACTTTCATCTTGAATGGTACAAACAACAGTCAAAGCCTCATCAAACAAAGCTGTTGGGAGATGAGGAGATAGTTTACCTATTGCTTCAGCTCGGATACTTTCATCTTGAATGGTACAAACAACCGTTAATACTTTATGTAGTAGATGCTGTGGTAAATGAGGCGCTAATCCTTCTAGTGCAGCAATTCGTTGTTTTGGATCTTGTACTAAAAGGGCATAAGAAAGCCCCTTTATTGGTGTCCATTTCTGCTTTGCAACTAGGGCTATCATTAATTTAACCGGAATGTTTTGTGCCAGACTGTTAAGCGATGTTTTGATTAATAAGTACCGACATTGCAAGGTGATTGACTGGGATGGATTTTCCAGATAAATTGCCTTTGCTAATCGCCAAGCTCGTGCTATGTCCATCACAAAACTATCAATATGTCCAAGCTTGGCGCACGCTTCATACCAAGCATTCCGTCCTTCCGACGTTTCTTCTTGCAAAAGCTGGTGCAGTTCATTATTCCAGTTGGACTGCTCCAAATGCCAGCTTAAGTGAGCATGAATATAGCCATCATCAGGCAAGGTGTGCCATTGACCTTCGTTCGTTTTAGCTCGATAACGGTTTAAGAAGGTCGCTTGAGCAGCTTCTAGGGATAGCTCTAAACCCGGCAATTCATCAGGATGAGAGGTCGCTTTAGAAGCTGTCAGGAGACGTTTTGCTGTGTCATGCATCAAGTCATGCATTCGATAAGTCAGCCGCCCGTCAGGCTGTTGAAACCCTGCCAACAATAATGCTTTAGCTTTAAAGAGGCGTAAAACATTCCCTGCCTGCCTTGGTGTTATTTCCCAAAGAGTAGCTGCCACAGCTTGAGCAATTGCCACATCATCTGGAAGTAAGCCAAGCCATGCAAATTGAGATAATTGCTCTGGTGTCAGCCCCTTGAGACTTAAATTGAAGGAAGCGCGTAGACTAAGCTTGCGGCGGGTCTCTTCATTCCCTTGGTTCTCATAACCCGGATATTCTAGAGACTCCAATCGCGCTACCTCAAACCGGAGGTCATCTAACAGGTCTTGCCAAGGAAACCCATCTTCAACTTGAGCTGCTGCTAGCTCTAGAGCCAGCGGTAAATAGCCCACCTCCTGGGACAAGGCTAATGCTAGAAGCCGGTTCTCTTGACTAATCTGAGGTTGACTGCGGAGTAATAGTTCCAATGCTTGCTCTGGCTCCATTACATCCAGGTCATAGCGCTGAGTACCGGGTATTGGCGCTTCTCGGGTTGTAACCAACACTCGACATTCCGCACTACCAACCTGAAACGGCTCCAAATGGGCTGTTTTCCAGACATCGTCCACAACCAGCAATATCCGCTTGTTTATAAGCAATGATCGCAAATAATCTGAAGCTGCTGCTTGTGAGGTTGGAAGATAGTTTCGTTCCCCCTGTGTGAGCACTTGAATCCAGTTGCTCATCAACGACAAGATATCCGGCTCCTGACCAAGTGTTACCCAAAGAATGCCATCTGGGAATCGCTCTTGCACCTCTGGATCTTGGGCCAATGCTGCTGCTAGTACCGACTTGCCAATCCCTCCAAGTCCATAAATGGCACTAATCACAAGTGTACCTGGTGTCGTAGCGGTTCGTTCTAGCAAGAGTGCCTTGAGCGCTTGCCGTTGTAGAGGTCGATCTACAAAGCGAGTTGGCAAGGACGGAGCCATATTGAGAGGCGTTAGTCTTGTCCGTGCCCGACCGGACGACTCCAGTCAGTTGTAAGTGATATTGATCGTGCCGCCACTGACTCCCTGAATGACAGGAGCAGTCGGGTCATTAATTTGAACCGCCGAGCCCCCATAGACATTCATCACATTCTTACCAAGGATTTCGCTGATACTAATTTCCTGATTGATCTCATGAGCAAGTTGCTGAACCTCCTTAGCGAAGAACTCGTCTTTCATCGCCGACTCTAGATGGGGAACTAGAACGTTGTTGATTTGCTCATCCGTTACCTTACGCCCCTTGTTAAGAGAAGTGTGAAGTGCATCTACCTCATGAATCCCACGCAATTTTGTACAGATCTTATTGCGCAGTATATCTATTTTTTTGAGAACTGAGGCAGTTAATTGCTTTCCAGCTTCCCCAGTAGAAGATTCTAGAAACTTAGTAAAAGCCAGTGCCGCAATCGTTCCAACAGTGAGTGTAATGGGCTCTGTCATAAGTCAAGAGGGCTAACGCAGGAGGATTCTCTCAGTTATGGCACAAGATTGCAAACTGTGAATCATACTTTAAAGGTTTAAAACATTAGCAGTGTTACTTGCATATTGGGGTGATTGAAGCGAGGCTGTCACCAAGGGCAATTAGGACCAATCTGAAGCCTGAAACAGCGTAAATTCGTTGATTGATAGAGGCAAATTTGAGGAATACCAAAACTTGTTAGTACAAATAGACCAATCTAAATCGCTTTCCCTGTAATGGTTTCAGCCTAATTGCCCCTCATAGCAGCTACGCTTCAATTACCCCTACAAGAGTAGGCAAGCTGGAACGACTAAAGCCAAACCCATCAGAGCGAAAGAGTTGCGCGATCGCGGTCTGACCATCCCCGAAATTGCTAATGCCCTCAACACCAGTGAAAGAACCGTGTTCAGATACCTAGCAGTTGGGGATTAGTCACAATTGGGGAGCTGCGCCCCGATAAAGGAAGCGTTGCTTCATCTAGGAAATATTCAGCCTTTGCCTGTGTCACTGATGCACTATTGTGATTAGCTGCTTAATGAAGATTAGATGCCTAGCTTATAAAAGAACACCTTATTTCGCATGTCCGAATCTTTCAATAATTTATCCCAGCTCAAAACCTCAATATACAAATTGATATTATCAATCCACTTAAACCAACCCATTTGATCTGGCATTACCTTAAAGTCTTTCTCATCTCTTAGCCATTTTTCAACTTTCTGGGATAATTCGCAGATTACATATCCATAGAAGGGAGTATTAGGGGCAATATTCATCTTTCTCCCTTCTGGGGTTTTATACTTACCTTCCCTTATATTATTGACGTAACGAATTATTTGCTGCACTGGGTCTTCCTTAGAAGAAGGATTAACAAAATCGTCTCGATCTGGTCTTTTGAACTCAAATATAGTTACTGGATTACTACTTTCATTGTCACCGCGAAATGCAACTGGATGATCATAAACAATCAAGTCAGGACGCTCAGTTCGTCCTCCATCTAATGGCAGATCAGAAGCAATATACTGAGTAAAGTTAAGCCTTTCATCTATAATCCAAAGGTTATGTTTTCCATATCCAATAGATTCACTGTCTTTTTTTGTAGGGAAAATGATGTCATGTAAAACACCTTCTGAAGAATATTTTCCATCAGAATTAGCTTCCAGACTTTTTCTAAAGAG